>JABXHZ010000176.1 GCA_013373335.1 Cyclobacteriaceae bacterium
CTTCCTATAATCATTCCTTTGTCTGCAAAAGCTTTATTCAATTCCTTAATATCACGCCCCGATTGGAAGAAGACAAAGTTGGCATGACTATCCAGGTAAGGAAGTTTCAATTCATCCAGGGTTTGGGTAATCGCAACTTTTGCTTCAGCATTTTTTTGTAAGGCAAAATCATAAAACTCCTTATCAGCTAAGGCTGCTTTTCCTGCTTCAATTGCCATAATATTGGTGTTGGCAACTACCCGCTCCCGTAGGCGCTGAGCAAGTGCTGGTCTTGCAATCATATAACCTAAGCGGATACCAGCCAGACCGTAAACTTTTGAAAAGGTTCGGGATACCACTACATCCATTCCCTTTTTCACCAATTCGACCATGGAAGGATAGTTGGGTTCCGTAATGAAATCGTAATAAGCCTCATCACTGAAAACCACCGTTTTTTTACTTACTGTTTCACAAAAATCCATCACTCGGTCAGCAGGGAGTAATTTTCCGGTGGGATTATTGGGATTACAAAGGAACACCAGGCGGGTTTGATAGGAAACACGTTTTTCGATTTCATCTAGGTCGAAATCTAAATCTTTGTTCAGGGGTACCCAATTAATATCTGTGCCCCACAATTCCGCATAGTCCATCATCGATAAGAAAGTAGGGGCACAGGAAATAATTTCCCCACCTTGGCCAAAGGTGATTCCTGCTACCTTCAAGCCTTCCGTAGATCCTGCGACTAATACAATGTGATCTTCAGGAACCCCTTCCTTTTCTGCAAGGAGCTTGACGAGATCTGCATTATAGCCCCAAGGATATCGGCAGCCCAGATCAAAATGATCCATCATGGCTTGCCGCATTTTTTGAGAAGGACCAAATGGGTTTTCATTTGAGCCGAGTCGAATTGGGCCGGCGAATGGTCTTGGGTTGAATTTTTCTACCTCTTCTGCAGAAAGAGGAGAGAGCATACCGCCTCCCATCATGGCTAAGCCACCACCAAGTCCTACTTTTTTTAACCAGTTCCTTCTTGATAATCCATTCATATTCTTTTCGATTTATTGGATAAATGCAAAATTATTGACTAGTAAATTAAAAAAATTACAGGATTTAGGCCTGAAAAGTGAAAGTATTTTTATTGGGAATTAGAGTGTTTAAAAAATAAAATTCCAAATTTTATATAAGTGGCAAAATAATTTTTTAAATTATAGCAAAGCACAACAACTTAACCCAGTTAAATATGAAAAAGTATGTTTTTCTTCTCGTTGGTATCATGCTTTGGGCATTTACGGCAAATGCCCAAAAAGAGAAGTACATGGTACTTGAATTTGTCAAAGTAGAAAGTGACCAGCTTTTTGATTACATCGAGTTTAAAGACTTGATGGAAAAGGTTTATCGGCAGGCCTTGAACGATGGACAGATTACGGGATGGGATTTTTGGGCGCTTCAGTCTGGAGCGAGCCATTCTGACTTTCAATACATCATGATTACCTATTATGATGATCCCGTGAAAATGATGGATGGCCTGGATGAAACCAAAATGATCGAATACACGAAAATCGCATATCCCCACTTAAATGATGGCCAAGTAGTCAAGTTATTTGAGAATTCGCTTTCCATGCGGGAAATGCCTATGCGCCTGTATATGAAAGAAATTGTAAGTACAGAGGATGATTTTCACATGAGACCAGGGGTATTGGCTTCTTTTGACTTAATGAAAGCGAAGGAAGGTAACTTTGCCGCATATGAAAAGGCTGAAGAAGAAGTCTTTAAACCAATTCATCAGAAGCGAATCGAACAGGGATTGATGGGGCATTGGAGCCTTTTGCGAACGGCATTACCTTTAGGTACAGAAGCAAAATCAACACATTTGACTTTGAATATGTATAAGGATTACATGCAGTTTTTTAACGCACAAGCCTATGAGGATTTAGATCAAACTGAAGCAGACCGTAGGGCAGTTAATGAAGGTTTGAACTCTCGGGAGCAAAAGTGGGTTTATTTAGCAACTTTAGAAAACGTAGTTAGGTAGCAATAGTCCGGTTTTGATGCTACTTGAAGAGGCCTTGAGACAGGGCCTCTTTTTTTTGAAAAAAGCGAAATAAAAAAAGGCCAATCATAGGACCAATACTTAACAGCCCCAATGAAACAGAGACTCCTAATCGAGGGACGATCCATTCCGTGAATTGAATTGAGAAGATGGTGAGAGCAAATCCCAGACAATTAACCATGGTTAAAGCAGTTCCTCGGTAGTTGGATGGAGTGGATTGAGCTACCATGGTGGAGAATTGGGGAGAGTCGGCTGTGACAAGCATTCCCCAAATCAATAAAAAGGGGAGACCTATTAATCCTAGGTTTTCAGGTAAAAGAAATACCAAGAGGCAACAAATACCTGACCCTAATAAGGAAATCAAGGCTACTGCTCTGCTACTTTTTATTTCTGCCACAAATCCGCCTAGTGCACATGAGAATGCCCCGCTGGCAATAATAAAAAATACTCCAAGTGAATTAGAAGGACTTCCTAGATTCCATTTAGTTAGATAAGCTAAAAGAAGAGGGGCAAAAGCCCAAAAGGTATAGAGTTCCCACATGTGTCCAAAATACCCAGAGGCAGCTCCTTTCAAAGGATTTATTTGGCTTAGCCGAGGGAGTATTTTCCAATCAAATTTTGGGTTTTTGGTCCGGTAAGGACCATCCGGGACAAATAATCCAACGGCAACCCCACCTAGGGCTGCAAGGCTTGAAGTAATCCAAAAGATTGTTTCATAGGAATATTGATAATCCAAACCACGAACCAAGAAAGGCAATGCCGTACCCAATACCAAAGCACCCACCAATAGACCTAAGGCTTTTCCCAAGCCTTTTTCAAAATAATCTGCCGCTATTTTCATTCCTACAGGGTAAATGCCGGCAAGAAAAAAACCAACCAAATATCTGAAGACTAATAAAGATTCAATTCCCAATGGGAATACAGCTACAAAAAGATTGAATCCAGCCGCCAAAAATGAGCTGATTAAAAAAACTTTACTGGGAGAAAATCGGTCTGGAATAGAAAGTATAGCAAAAACAAGCGTTCCAGAAATAAAGCCAAACTGAACAGCGGAGGTCAAGGACCCCGTCAGTTCTGGAAGACCCAGTTTTTGGCTCAGTTCGGGGATGACAGCATTACCTGCAAACCAAAGGGAAGTGCCCAGAAATTGGGAAATCACGATGATCAAAAGAGCACTTCCCGCTTGAATCTGCCGCTGCATTAAGCCCCGATAATTGATTTGATTTCTGTGATTTCTGAATCGCTGAATTGGGTGTTTTTGATGGATGCAACATTATCATCCAATTGTTCAGGCTTGGAAACTCCAACCAATACAGAAGTGATCCGATGGTCTTTCAAAAGCCAGGCGATGGCCATTTGAGCTAAAGTTTGTCCTCTAGAAATCGCAATGTCATTCAGCTTCTTGATCATCTGAACTTTATCCTCACTGATTTGATCTGGTTTGAGGTATCTTCCATCTTTGGCTGCTCTGGAATCTTGAGGAATTCCTTTTAAGTATTTACTTGTCAATAATCCCTGCTCCAAAGGAGAAAAAGCGATACTTCCAATTCCTTTTTCCTCAAGCACGTCCAATAGACCTCCTTCTACCCAGCGATCAAGCATGCTATATCGAGGTTGATGAATTAGTAGAGGCGTTCCCATTTCCTTGAGTATCTTATACGCCCGCGCTGTTTCAGCAGCACTGTACTGAGAAATTCCCACATAGAGGGCTTTTCCCTGACGAACCAATTGATCTAGGGCTCCCATCGTTTCTTCTAGGGGAGTTTCGGGATCCGGACGATGGTGATAGAAGATATCTACATAATCCAGTCCCATCCGCTTTAAACTTTGGTCGCAACTTGCAATCAAATATTTTTTCGATCCGAAGTTCCCATAGGGGCCAGGCCACATATCCCATCCAGCTTTAGAGGAAATAATTAATTCATCGCGATAGGGTAGAAAATCTTTTTTGAGAATCCTGCCAAAATTTTCCTCTGCAGAGCCATAAGGAGGGCCATAATTGTTGGCTAGATCAAAATGTGATATGCCTAAATCAAATGCCCTTCTAAGTATTTTTCTTCCAAGGGTAAAATCGGCGTTGTGACCGAAATTATGCCATAGACCAAGACTGATTTCTGGAAGAAGGAGTCCACTTTTTCCTGTTCTTCGGTACTTCATATCCTGATATCTATTTTCAGCAGCTTGAAAAGCAGGAAGAGGGTTATGATCATTGATATTCATAAATGAGGGTTTTTTAGGTTTAGGAAAACCAAATTAAGGCGATAATTAAGGATAACAAACAGATTCCAATGACTATTAGCCAACTTTTGATGATAAAACGAATCCAGTCATTAAATTTTACACCAGCGGCTGCGATGACTGCCATCATGCCTCCATTGGTTGGGGTGACCATATCCATCATGCTGACTGAATACTGGGTTGCCAATACTGCTAGTTGTCTGGAAATTCCCAATAAATCCATTAGGGGTACCGCTAAGGGAATAGTCAATACATTTTGGCCGGAAGTACTTGGAACCGGAATATGGATCAGGCATTGGGCTAAAAAAAGACCATTTACAGCTACTAAATCTGGAAGACCTTCCAGTGGATTGAATAGGGAATAGATAACTGAGTCAATGATTTGTCCTTTTTCTAAAACCAAATAAACCGATCTGGCTAGGCCTACGATTACCCCTGCAAAAATCATTTCTCCAAATCCTTCTGAGTATGTTTTGGCAGTTCCGTTGATTCCTAATTTTCCAATTAATCCACAAGAAATTCCAATTACGAAAAAGAGGGATGACATTTCATTATAGCCCCAATCATGCTGGGTAATACCCCAACCCATCACGACGATGCCCCCTAAGGAAAGAAATAAAATCAGGGCGTTTCTCCATCCAATTGGACTGGGTTTAAATTCCTCAGAAGTGCTGGCTAACCCATTCAATTTTCCCTTTCGAATCATCAAGAAAGTCCACAATCCAATCCCAGTAACAAAAACTAACATTCGGAAAACCAGTCCCTCTGTAAGATCTAAATGAGCTAATTGCTGTCCTAGTAGGGAATTGAATGGGTTGATGGGAGAGAAGGCCTGTCCTGCCAGAGAAGACCCCAAAGTAAGTCCAATTATGGAGCGGATATCCATCCGAAGGTTTTTGGAGAGGATTATTAAAATTGGGGCCATCGCAATAATTTCTTCTTGCATGGCAATGGTGGCTCCTGCAAAGGAAAAACCCAGGGATAGAAAAATAAGCAGTAGATTTTGGCTTTTTTGGAATCGATAAATCAAGGCTTCTACACCGGCTTGAAGGGCACCTGTCTTTTCTACCACATAAAAGGCACCGCCGATGAGTAGAATTAGTACCACAATATCGCTTCCCAAAATTATTCCTTCAGGAATAGCCATTAGCATCTGCTGAAATGAGACGGGTTGCTTTTCTACCAATTCATAACTTCCCTGAACTACTATCTCGCGACCTGTAACCTCATCTTTTATCCGAGCATAATTACCGGAAGGGATTAGGAATGTCAAAATCCAGGAAAGTAGTACAAACCCTACCAAGATGATGAGAGGGTGAGGGAAGGAGAGCTTTTTCATGCCTCTTGGTGGTTTATTGCTCGAGGTGCTGGATTTTTAGAAATGTAGTTTTTCGGAAGTTGATTTTTCAAGTCTCGAATAAATCGATGGTAATCTACCGTAATAGTATGTCTCGGGGTATTAATTTGCTTGTAATCGGGGCTGCTGACTTCCTTTTTGCATAGTTCTTTGATGTTGCTTGGACGCTTCCAATTACCAATTAATTCTTGAGCCATTAGTTTGCTTTGAAGTTCTGCTCCTGGCCAAATGCATCCTAGCGGTTGGAACATGCCTATGAAATAAAGATTGGTAATGGAAGGATGGAACATTTTTAAATACAGTGGAACAGGTCCTGAACTATAGTCGATGAAATCCTTGTCAAAAAACGGATGACTCAACCAATAGCCAGTACAGGCCACAATGCTGTCATATTCTTCTTCTTTTCCATCTTCGAAGATTACTTTCTTTCCTTCAAATCTTTTGATATCCAATCGAGGTTTGACTTTTCCATGTCGGATTTTATGCAAAAGTTCATCATTGATTGTGGGATGTGTAGCACCAAAAGGTTCAGTAGGAGGACGTAGGCCATAAGCTTCGTTTTTGCCGATGATAACTCTAAGCAAAAGAGAGTTGAGAAACATACGGATTCGAGGAGGAATCCACTTTGAGCGCTCTGCAACTTTGTCGGAAGGCAATCCAAAAATGAATTTAGGAACGATTCGATAACCTCGCCTCCAAGAAATTGCTGTCTTTTTGGATACCCGACTGGTTTCAACTGCTACATCGCATGCGGAATTTCCACCTCCAATTACTAATACACGTTTTCCCCGAAAGGGCTCAGCTTTCTTGAAATTATGAGAATGCAAAAATTCACCTGTAAATTCTCCCGGGTAGCTTGGGTATCGCGGCTTCCAATGATGCCCATTTGCAACCACCAAGTGGGTGAATCTTTCCATTTTTTGCTGTCCATCTTTTTCGGTCGTTATTTCCCAAGTATTCGAATCGATCCATTCACAATGAAGAATCATGGTGCCAAATCGGATGTATGGATACAAGTCGAAATGCTTTGCATAAGCCTGAAAATATTTTCTCAATTCCTCATGAGAGGGGTAATCGGCTACTTCAGGATCAAAATCATCGAATGTGAAATCCTCGTATTGGGATAAAGTTTTGGAAGATATGATATGGGTGGTTTCAAAAACACTGGAGTGACTCTCATCCTCGCTGTAAATCCAGTTTCCACCTACATCCTGATTCCGATCAAATGCAACAGCTTCTATCCCTTGATCAAGTAGATTTTTGAGGGCTGTTATCCCAGAAGGTCCACATCCAATGATGGCTACTTTGTGATTCATAGATTAATATTCAGGGTTTTCTTTACCAAAAAGCGGAATTTCTTATTATAACTAGTCTGTAATTTATGGCTTTTCCTGAAAGCTTTGCAATCATTGAAGATTGAGTAATTCGTTTTTGAGGATTTTCATTCCTTCTGTTGCAACCTGGTTGATGAAGGTGGCATTCTGAGGGAGTCGATGAGTTGGAAGGTTAGGGTCAACCAAAAAAACTGGTGTGTTCTCCGGGATATATGATACCAAGTCTGCTGCTGGATATACTTGTAGAGACGTACCAACTACTAGAAAAATATCGGCTTTTTGGGCGATTTTTATAGCCGGGATCATATTGGGTACGGCCTCCCCAAACCAAACTACATGAGGGCGAAGTTGGCTTCCTTTTTCGCATTTATCACCCAATTTCAATTCCCAATGGTCCAACTCATAAATCAACTTGGGATCCAAGGTGCTTTGGGCTTTGTTAATTTCACCATGTAAATGGAGTACTTGAGATGATCCCGCCCGTTCATGAAGACTGTCTACATTTTGAGTAATCACATGTACTGAAAAAAACGTTTCTAATTCCGCTAATATTTGATGGGCAAGGTTGGGTTGACATTCCCTTTCTTGTTTCCGTCGTTGGTTGTAAAATTCCAAAACCAACTCTTTGTTTCGATGCCATGCTTGAGGCGTGGCCACTTCCATTACATCATGCCCTTCCCAAAGCCCTCCGCTGTCCCTGAAGGTTTTGATTCCACTTTCAGCAGAGATTCCTGCACCGGTTAAGACAACAAGATTTTTCATTTTCCTATAGTTTTGTCAACAAAAAAACCGATTCAGAGATCGGTTTTTTTGGTTATTTTTTCTTTGCAAATCTTCCGCCCTTCTTTTTCGTGTCTGGTTGGTTTTCGATGATTTCGATTGTTTCCTGATAGGTCAGGTTTTCGGCTTCTTTGCCCTTTGGAATCTTGTAATTGTTCTTTCCAAATTTGATATATGGACCCCAACGTCCATTCAAAATCTGAATTTCTGGATTTTCATCGAAGGATTTGATATGCTTCTTCGCATCTGCTTCTCGCTTATCCTGTATAAGTTGAATTGCTTCCTCTTCCGTAATACTTAGTGGATCTTGTTCTTTCTTCAGGGAAACAAAGTTGCCATCATGACGAATATAAGGTCCAAA
>JABXHZ010000115.1 GCA_013373335.1 Cyclobacteriaceae bacterium
AAGAGAACCAAAACCACACAAAATACGAGCGCTAATCCCAAGGTCATCCCTAGATTTCCAATAGAAAATATAGTTTGATCCACTGATATTTGCCCTATATTTTTCGCTAAAAAGTGGTTTGGTTCTGCCACCTTTAGCGTAGCTGATCCGGATAAGCCTCCATGCCAAACAGCCATCCCTAAATAGCCTGCCGATGCCAATAAAGGAGCGTTGGAAGAAATGTTCTTTTCTTCCATTGCCAAATGGACAAACCGGGCCAAAAGCGCACCAACAATTAAACCAAATCCCCAATTTAACAGTCCGGCAACCATCGTTAAAAGCCCTGTAAAAAGGACAGCTTGAAGATTATTTTGAGGTAATTGAGCGATTTTTTTCAAAAAATGATGGATAGGTTTGGCAATGGCCAATGCGTAACCAAAAACCAAGATCATCATCATTTGAAGGGTGAATTCCAGAAGGCTAAAAAATCCATCTTTCCAAAAAAGAAGGGTCATTTGAATACTTTCTCCAGTTGAGTTCCCTTGAGATCGTAAAGCTAGAATAGCAGCTATTAAAACAATTCCACTAAGTATCAAGACCAGATCAAAGGGACTTGGAAAAGAAATTGCTATTCGTTTTTTATTCAAGTCTTATTTATTTCGGAGTTGATTTTTTTTCTGTAATATTAGACGAAAATCCACTAAAAGAAAAACCTCTTTAAAGCCAGAATCTGTGCTAGATTTCACCTTTAATGTATTTTCAATCCTACTGATACTAACCAGTTTAGTGGTCATGGTTTTGTCAATTTATATTGCACTAAGCCTAGATCATTTAATAAGGTGGCTGGCAAGCACAATGATTCTGGTGACAGTTTGGGGATTTTTTTATGGGCTAGAGCTTGCCTCCACTTCGCTTGACCAAATAACCCTATGGGTCCATTTTGAATATATAGGGATATCTTTTGCCCCAGCAGTTTGGTTAATTTTTACCCTTCGGTATACAGGATACCGTTACTGGGCAAAACCAGCTGTAATAATCGGAACCTTTACCATTCCCGCACTTACCCTCTTCTTAGTAATTTCGAACGATCTCCACCACCTTCATTATTCAAAAATGTTTTTGGTGACAGAAGGAAGCCCTTTTCCCATCCTGGGAATTGAACGAGGACCTTATTACATCATTCATGTAATTTATTCCTATTTGGCCTTTTTACTTGGGACCATTATTCTTTGGAGAAGATTCCGATTTGCAGATCCCTTTTATAAAAATCAAACACGTTTATTGATTGCGGGGGGACTATTCCCTTTGATTTTTAATTTCTTTTATCAAACAGGACTAGTTTCACCTTTAGGTTATATAGACCTTACCCCTTTTGCATTTTTAATTACCTATCTAATATTAGGCCTAGCAATTTTGAAATATGGCTTATTCAGTATCAAGCCAATTGCTCATAGCAAAATCATGGAATCCCTGACAAAGGGTGTTTTGGTATTTAATGTCCATCATCGAGTCATTGATTTCAATTCCAAAGTAAAATCCTTTTGCAAAGACTCTCAGAAAATAAAAATTGGAGCTCAAGCAAAAGATATCTTCAATACGGAGGAATCTTTATTACAGATTTTTGAAAACCCAAAAGAGCAAATCCTCACCTTCAAACCCGAGGGAAGCAACCGCACCGTTAGGCTAGAGGTCATGTTCATCGATGAAAATGATTCTGAGCAAATAGGTTTGATTTTACTTTTTGATGACCTGACAGAAGAACTTCAGACTAATGAAAAACTCCGAAAACAAACCGAAGATCTTCAAAAGCTAAATGACTTAAAAGACAAGTTTTTCAGCATCATTTCACATGATTTGAAAGGTCCCATTTTCGGAGTTAAAGAGTTGATTCATATGACTCAAATTGGGATGATTTCAAAGGAGGAATTGCTAGAAATGTTGCCAGAAGTTTCCAAAAATATGGAGCAAGTTGCCATTCTATTGGAAAACCTCTTAGCCTGGGCTTCTTCCCAGATTCGGAAAGAGCAGGTAGAAATTCAAGAATTCGACATTCACCAACTAATTGAACAACAGAAAAAGCTTCTTGATCGAATAGCGAATGAAAAGCAAATTGAAATCAAAATCAAAACTAATGGATCAACGCTCGTAAAGGCAGATCGAAACATGACCGACCTTGTCCTTCGAAACTTAATTAATAATGCAATTAAATTTTCGAAGTCCAGAACAGAGGTTTTGCTAAGCGTAGAAAAATTAAATAATGAAGCAAAAATCTGTATTCAAGATTTTGGTACCGGAATTTCTCCTGAAAATCTTCAAAAAATAGAAAAAGGTATTTCGTTTACTACCCGAGGGGTAAATCATGAAAGCGGTACAGGACTCGGTTTGATATTGGTAAAAGAATATGTCTCGAAAAATAGCGGACGATTAGAAATTGAAAGCGAGCTTGAGTTAGGAACTACCTTCTGTATTTACCTTCCTCTTGCAAAATGAAGCCTTAAATACTTAATAAGAACTCCATCGTATCTACCCCATCCGCATAATCTTTTGGCCCTGGCATTTGGGCTTTCCCAAATTCCACTGCGTTTGGCCAAGTGTCTTTTTTAGCTACAATGCATTGAATTTTATTCTGATGGTAACTAAGCTTGTTTTCCAAATCATCTAAATCTTTAAATATTTCATAATAGAGTACAGAAATTGGAGAAACTAGTGTCTCCTCCTTTTTCATAATTAAAAATCCATTGTCCAAATGCGGTTCACCATTTACCAAGAAGATGGATTTATTATACTCGTAATTATTATGATACTTATGGTGATCGGCAATTGCTGAAAAAGATTCCCAGTTTTTCAAAAGGACTTCTGAAAGCTTTTCATCTGATAAAAACACTTTGGAAACATTTCGGCAGCCTAGACCAAAATAGGTAAAAACATCCTCCCCTAAGGCTTTTATTTCCTCCTCACTTTCATCACCTTTTACTATTGCAACGGAAGTTCTGTTTTGGCGAATTAAAGAAGGGTACTTACCAAAATAGTATTCAAAATATCGGGATGAATTGTCGCTGCCCGTAGCAATGTAGGCATCCTTCCCTTTAAGCATTTCTGAAACCTGAATAAAACCCTCAAAGCCAGGCTCAATTTGAATCAACTTTTCAATCAGCCAATTCATTAATACCGAATCAGCAGAGCTCAATTTGGCACTAATCCCATGACCAGCTAACAATACAGACATTAAGTCATGGAAGCCAACGGCAGGAATATTGCCAGCCATCAAAACTCCTACATCTTTACTCTCCTTTACTTGGGAAAAATCGTAGGAGGATACCCATTCTTCCATTCTTGATGATTCAAGCATATGGATCAAACCAGAAATGGCTAGATCACAACTTTTATTTGTAAACCAATTATTCTGGTTTTCAGCCCTACGAAACAACCCTTCTTTTTCTTCTCCTGATAACTCGGCTAGTTGCTTACCTAAATTGATAAATGCTTGAACTCTGTTTTTAAAAGGAATCATGTCACAAATTTACCGCAATGATCTCAAAACGGATAGAATTATTTTAAATTAGTTAGTATGACAACTTTTTATTGTTGGTCTGTGTTGTCCTTATTAATTTTGGAAACAAATTTTGATTAGATATGGCTATAATGATTACAGACGAATGCATCAACTGCGGTGCATGCGAACCTGAATGTCCCAATACAGCAATTTATGAAGGTGGAGTAGAGTGGACTTGGGGAGGAGGAACTTCCCTGAAAGAAGTTACTTTGGAAGATGGGACTGTAGTAGATGGAAATGAAAAGCAGGAACCTGTTTCTGATGAATTTTACTACATCGTAACTGCTAAATGCACAGAATGCAATGGCTTTCATGAGGAGCCTCAATGCGCTGCAGTTTGTCCTGTAGACTGCTGTGTAGATGATCCGGACCATCGAGAGACAGAGGAGGAATTACTCGCCAAAAAGGCATATTTACACGGAGAATAAAGGAGGAAAGCCTCCTTTTATTTTTTCATTTATTACTGATATCCAACCATTTATTGACAAAATCATGTAGCTTCTAGAAAAAAATTGGTTGTATATTTTGATTTCTAGAAGTGGTTTTTGCTATCTTAGTTCCTGATTAATTTACCCAGCAACTAAAAAAAATTACGCATTGTGGAAGATCGAAGAGGATTTGATAGAGATGAAATTTTCTCTAAAAAAGTAAAAGCAGGAAAGCGAACTTATTTTTTTGACATTAAATCTACCAGAGGGAACGACTATTATCTCACTATCACAGAGAGCAAAAGAAAAACCCAAGGTGATTCATTTAGCTACGAAAAACACAAGATTTTCTTGTACAAAGAAGATTTCTTCAAGTTTGTAGAAGCTTTGAATGAAACCGTAGATCATGTCAAAAATGAATTAATGCCGGATTTTGATTTCGAGCAGTTTGAGTCCGATGATCCGGAAAATGAATACCGGGACGAGCTAAAATGGGAATAGCATCCCATAGCTGATTTGAGAGAATCAGGGAAATAGTATATTTAAGGAGGCTTTAGGCCTCCTTTTCATTTATAACTATGCAACGGTTTTTCATTCACTTAACTTTATTCATTGCAGGTTTCATCCTTTTTGCCTGGTATTTTTCAAATATCACCGTTTACCTGGTTTTATCTTTGATTTTAGCGGCCTTACTACGACCGCTTACCAATCGGCTACATAACTTTCACTTATTAGGGCAACACATCCCTAGATGGTTGGCTATACTTGTTTCTTTCTCTGCCATCATTTTTCTCTCTGTTCTTTTAGGTTTACTTTTCTTTCCGCTCATCAACAATCAGATTCTAGTTCTTAGCAGCTTGGATTATGAAGGGATTTATGAGCAAATCCAAACTCCAGTTGACCGATTGGAAGATTGGTTAGTCCGATATCAATTGATAGATACCCCAAGAGGAAGTCTTTTTGAACAAATCCAGTCTTCTGTTATCGAAATGGTTGCAGGAATGGATTTTGGTCAATTCATCAGTACCATCATCAACACGACCAGTTCTTTATTTGTAGGCATCATTGCGGTTTCTTTCATTACTTTTTTCCTTTTATTGGAAAATGGGCTATTAAGAAGAAACATTCTTCAGCTAACTCCGAATCCGTATTTTGAACTATCTGTTGCTACGTTTACCAAAGTCGAAAAATTACTTTCAAATTATCTCTCAGGCTTATTAATTCAGGTCATTGCCATTTTTTCAATGGCAAGTTTAGGCTTAAGCATAGTGGGGATAGAGTATGCATTGACTATCGCTCTTTTTGCCGCAATCTCGAATTTAATCCCATATGCCGGACCTATCCTAGGTGCCAGTTTTGGAATTATAGTAGGTATTTCTACCGGTAATTTCACGGAAGGAAATGAGGTTTCTTATATGATTGTGAAAATTTTGTCGGTTTTTGCGGTAGTCCAGGTAACTGATAATATTTTTCTTCAACCTTTGATTTTTTCAAAATCAGTTAAAGCACATCCCCTTGAAATTTTTGTTGTTATCTTTGCCGGGGCAAAAATCGCCGGAGTAGTCGGGATGATTTTTGCCATTCCTGTTTATACCATTTTCCGGGTTTCGGTGATGGAATTTTATCAGGGATACAAATCCTATCAGATCTTTAAAATAAAATCCTAAATAAATGGCCTTACAATGTGGCATCGTAGGACTTCCTAATGTAGGCAAGTCCACTTTGTTCAATGCACTTTCCAGTGCAAAAGCTGAAGCAGCGAATTTTCCTTTTTGTACGATCGAACCTAATGTTGGTGTGGTAACAGTACCTGACAAACGGTTAAAAATACTGGAAGAACTAGTAAAACCTCAGCGTGTACTCCCTACTGTAATCGAGTTTGTAGATATTGCCGGCCTGGTTAAGGGAGCTAGTAAGGGAGAAGGTTTGGGCAATAAATTTTTAGCGAATATTCGAGAAGTAGATGCGGTTATTCATGTCGTGAGATGTTTCGAAGACGATAATATTGTCCATGTGGCAGGAAGTGTGGATCCTATTTTTGACAAAGAGGTCATTGATACAGAACTTCAGCTGAAGGATTTGGAATCCATAGAAAAGAAAATTGCGAGAATCGAAAAAATCGCTAAATCCGGTGATGCAAAAGCAAAAAAAGACTTAGAGATACTTCTAAAATTCAAGGAAGGTCTTCAAAGCGGACTAAATGCGCGAGCAATTGATGTAGAAAAAGAAGACTTAGAGGCGGTAAGAGATCTTCATTTACTAACTATCAAACCAGTCTTGTATGTAGCAAATGTGGATGAAAACAGCATTATCAATGGAAATGAGCATGTAGAAAAACTTCGAGAAAAAGTAAAGGAGGAAAATGCAGAAGTCATAATGCTTTGCGCCGCTATAGAATCCCAAATTGCAGAATTTGATGATGCAGAAGAAAAGGAGCTTTTCCTTTCTGAATATGGTCTGGAAGAAAGTGGATTAAATAGGTTAATTGCCGCTGCCTATGCCCTACTCGATCTCATCACCTATTTTACAGCTGGACCCCAAGAAGTTAGAGCTTGGACAATCAAAAAAGGCTGGAAAGCTCCACAAGCAGCCGGCGTGATCCATACCGATTTTGAAAGAGGATTTATAAAAGCTGAGGTGATCAAGCTTGCCGATTATCAGAAGTTTAAATCTGAGGCGGGTTGCCGAGAAAATGGAAAAATTGCAATTGAAGGGAAAGAATACATCGTTAAAGATGGAGATATTATGCATTTTAGATTCAATGTTTAACATTTCTTAGAAAAAAATTGTACTTTTGCCTTGCTTATCCACCCAGAATTACGTTTATAATTTTATTAACACTTGTCTCATCTATTTTTAAAGAATCGTGAGAGTTAGACTTATATTTTCCCTAAAAAACAAAGGCTCCTACTTGCCTTTTCACCACCAGTACATTTTGGCACAGTTCCTAAAAGGTCTGATTGTCAAAGGTGGTCGCGAAGAATTCTTCAATTACAATTACTTCAACTTCTCTGGTTTGAAAGGTCAAACCAAGGTAAGTAGAAGTGGATTACATTACTACTCCAGTTTAGTTACCCTTGTGCTTTCCTCTCATAGCGAGGATTTTATGGACTATTTATTGGAGCAGGTTTTTGCAACTCCAAAAATTGAATTGGGTAATTTGATCCTTTCTCCGGAATACACCGAATTGGAAAATGAGCCTGAATTGGAAACTTCCAATAAGTTCGTTTGTATTTCTCCTTTGGTTTTAATCACCCCTGCATTCAATGAAGAAATCGGAAAAAGATTCATCAGCCCCGATAGCGATGAATTTTCTGATTTGCTTTATGAATCTACATTGACAAGAATGGAGCGCTCGGGATGGTATACTCCTGAACAAATGGAATCATTCTACAAGTTTCAGGTGGTTCCTGACATGAATTATGTTAATAAGTTAAAGGAGCAACAGAAAAAGTTTGCACGGATTTACTCAGTGTACGACATGGATGTAAAGTATGAAGTTAGGGGCTACACGCTTCCTTTCACACTTTATGCTGCACCGGAAGTTCAAGACTTTGTCTTTAAATGTGGTCTGGGAGCATTTACCCATAAAGGTTTTGGGATGCTCGACTTAGCTAATCATCCTTCTGGAGATAGAACCACACCATATAAATTTAAGCGTGAAGGATTTGTTCCTTATCGACCCACAGAGCGGACGCGCCAAAACGTAGCGCCATCGGAAGGTAATGAGGAAGAAAACGAAGAAAATTAATATAAAGTCTGCAGGTTATCTGCAGACTTTTTTTTTGCTTTATCCAATTGTAAATCTTGGAATTTAATTTTTAAAGACGTCTTCTATTTGGTTGAAGGTAGACATAGCCTACAAGCTGATCGTAGCGAGAGCCTAAAGCTCGAAAATAAACCAAGACCTCATATTCGTTTTCGGTTTCAAAAAAACTACCTTCAAATTCCATCGAGTCAAATTGCTGTCCGTCTAACCTAGCAAATTGGTAGTCATACCATCCTTGCTTGAGTAATAATGTGGTTTCATAAACCTTCATCTTAGAATTCCAGGTCATTTTTGCCTCAGGTTTTTTTCCCCAATCCGTGAGTGTACCCAAAAGATAAATAGGACTGGAATCCTCAGGTGCAAAAAACCTGAATGTAGTCAAAATATATTCACTCTCCACTTCGGGATTTCCTCCTGGACGATCATTTGTAAAAACAATGTATTGTCCATTCAGATCAAGATATTGAGAATATACCTCTCCTTTTCGGGGAACATCCACTTTGGTCTCAGCATAAATTACATCTGGCTCTACTGTTACCGAAGCAATATTTGCTCCTGTTGCACGGATAAATCGAAGATCAATGAACCGAAATTCATTGCCAGCTTTGAATGAATTGCTTCCATCAAAATTTTGATAACGAATAACATTTGAAATCTCATTTAAAAAAGTAGGCTCTGTTATTAACTTCGAATTATCCCACCGCTGATTTTGTCTGATCAAAACTTTTATTTGTGAAGCCGGATTTACTACTTCTACCTTTGAATAATTGACAACAACGTCAATTTGTTGATCAGTACGGCGATCGCTAGTTTGAGAAGGCGGAACAATGCTAGCCCCAACAGAAAACAAGTCTTCATAAACCATAAAACGTTTGGTCAATATAACCTCCGACTCTTCCCGACCACGATAAACCTGCACCACGTAATTTCCAGATTTGGTGACTTGTGGGACTTCAAAGCGATAATGAATATAAGGCAAGCGCGTATTTACCGAGTACTCATAATCCTGCACATTGAATTGATTAAAGCTGGATAAAAAATCGTTATCCTTTAATTGAGAAGGTTTCCAGTCAGCATCACAATGTATTAGTTTGGCAGTATATAACTCGGGATCAAATGCAACATCATCAAAAAGCAAAATCAGTCTCCGGGAATCTCTAAGACTGATAGCTGGAGCGTCTATTTGACTATCAAATTCATACCCCTCAGGAAAAATCCGAACAGATTGGATATGATCTCGAAACACTTGATCCTCAATCTGAGAAAATACACTTTGGGTACATGCCAGGTAGATCAATAAAAAACGTAGAAAAGCCTTCATAGAGAAAAATAGCCAATTTCAAATAGATAGAAAAACATCAGGCAATAGTCTCTTGCAATTTAGCAATGTCATCCACTAACCTTCCCCAGATTTTATTGGATTCATCCAACTTGGACTTTACTTTCCCATAGGCCTCTTGGACAGCCCTTACCTCTGAATCATTTTGATAGAGTTCTAGATCGGCAAGTTTTAAGCTTAATTCCTTCTCCTCTTTCTCTAATTTTTCAACTAGCAATTCAACCTGTTCCAATTCATTCTCAAGTTTTTTTAGACTTCGTTTTGCTTCCTGAATTTCAGAATTAGAGGCCTGAGGCTTGGGTTTTGTTTTTTGAGCGGGCTTTTCAACGGGTAAGGCAGCTTTTTCCGCTTCTTGTTGAGCTTTCCAAAACTCATATTCTTCATAGGTTCCTGGGTACTCTTTGATCTGATGGTCTTCGATGTACCAGATTTTGTTTGCTACACCTTTGATAAAATAGCGATCGTGAGAAACTGTTATGAAGGTGCCTTCATACTGCTGAAGCGCCTGAATCAGAATATTTACAGATTGAAAATCCAGGTGATTGGTCGGTTCATCTAACAATAGAAAGTTTGCCTCAGAAATAAGGGTTTTTGCAAGAGCCACTCTCGATTTTTCTCCTCCAGAAAGGACTTTTATTTTTTTGAAAACATCATCATTCGTAAACAAAAAGCAACCCAAAACATTTCGTAGTTCGGTTTCGGTTTTGCTTGACCCTTCTTGGGCCATTTCTTGGATTATTTCATTGTCAAGGGTTAATGCTTCCAATTGGTGTTGGGCATAAAATGATTGAATTACATTATGCCCTTGAGTACGAACTCCGGAAATAGCTTCAGTCCCAGCAATGATCCGCAAAAGAGTAGATTTCCCCTTTCCATTTGCTCCAATCAAAGCAATCTTATCCCCTCTTTCAATGGAAGCGGAAGTGTTTTCTAGGATTACCAAGTCGCCATATTTTTTTCCAATATGGTCGAGGGTAATCACATGCCTTCCAGATTTTTGTGAAAACTTGAATTTAAAATTCACAAAAGCCTCATCATCTACAACTTCCTGAACCCTTTCCATCCTTTCCAAGGCCTTTATTCGGGATTGAACTTGATTGGATTTGGTTGCTTTTGCTCGAAACCGTTCGATAAATCGCTCGGTCTGTTTGATCATTTGCTGTTGATTCTCATAGGCATTTTGTTGGATTTCCATCCTTTCTTTTTTCTCCTTCTTATAGAAAGAATAATTACCAGGATAGGAAGTCAGGGTATGGTTTGCTACTTCCACGATCGAAGTCACACAATTATCCAAAAAGGTCTGATCATGAGAAACCACTACCACTGCTCCCTCATAAGTTTTCAGGTAATTTTCAACCCATTGAATGGAAGGAAGGTCTAGATGGTTAGTCGGTTCGTCCAAAAGCAGCAAAGCAGGCTTTTCAAGAAGTAATTTGGCCAACATTACCCGCATTCTCCATCCCCCGGAAAAATTCCGAAGTGGCCTTTCCAATTCCTCTGTTCGGAAACCTATCCCTTCCAATACTTCCGCCGCTTTTGCTTTGATAGTATAGCCCTCATTAGCTTCAAAACGCTCCTGGAGGGTAGCTAACCGATTAATTACTTCCTCAGAATAATCCGTTTCCATCTTTTTGAGAACAGTATCGATCTCGTCTTGCAAGGCAAGCGTTTCTTGAAAAGCGGCTAAAGCAACTTGGAGGATACTTTCATCCGATTGGTAGGAAAGCAAATCCTGATTTAAAAAACCTATACTGCAATCTTTGGCCTTTTGAACTTCCCCACTGCTTGGCTGATATTCACCTGCAATTATTTTTAAGAGTGTGGATTTCCCGGTTCCGTTCTGCCCTACTAAACCAATTTTATCTTTTGGCTTGATGTGCAGGTTTGCATTTTCGTAAAGAGCTCTTCCTCCAATGAAGTAGGAAAGATTATTAATCGATAACATGCGGCAAAAATAAGGAATCAACCGCTTATTGAGGTCTCTTCGCGAAACAATCCAAAAAGATTTAACTTGTATTATTAAAATTAAAAATCCATGAACTATTCGAAAATCATTTCATTTGCTGTTTGCTTTGGCCTATTGATGGTTCAAGCTAGCTGTCAGCAAAATTCTAAAAAGCTGACCGAGATCAAAACCCCTAATTCTAGTAATAAGCGGTCCATCAAAGATGCCCAGGCTGATGTAAAATTAGACAGAATACAACTTCCTGAAGGTTTTAAAATTGATGTTTGGGCAGCAGACATTCCGAATGCAAGATCTATGGCCCTTGCTGAAAACGGGGTTGTGTTTGTAGGAAATAGGCAAGAAAAAAATGTCTATGCTGTCATCGATGAAGATGCGGATGGAAAAGCGGATACCAAGTTTATCTTGGCAGAGGGCTTACGCATGCCAAACGGCGTGGCTTACAAGGACGGAGATCTTTATGTAGCCGAGGTTAGTAGAATTCTCAAATTTCCAGATATTCTAAACAATCTAGGAAACCCGAAATATGAAGTAATCTATGACCAATATCCTACAGAAAGGCATCATGGCTGGAAATTCATCGCTTTTGGTCCAGACGGAATGCTTTATGTGCCAGTTGGGGCTCCTTGTAATATTTGCGAATCCGAAGATGAAATTTTTGCTTCGATTACAAGGATTGATGTAAACTCACCAAATCCAAAACCTGAAGTTTATGCTCATGGTGTCCGAAACTCTGTTGGTTTTGATTGGCATCCTGTAACTAGAAACCTTTGGTTTACAGACAATGGTAGAGACATGATGGGCGACGATATTCCAGATTGTGAATTGAATGTCGCTACCCAAGCGGGCCAACATTTCGGCTATCCTTATTGGCATGCTGGAAATGTAAAAGATCCGGAATTTGGAGATAAAGGGGAATCCCAAGATTTCTATGTTGCGCCGGCTGCAAAACTTGGGGCTCATGTTGCGCCTCTAGGAATCCGGTTTTATGAAGGTGGAATGTTCCCAGAAGGATATAAAAATCAGGCAATCATCGCAAAGCATGGTTCATGGAACCGAAGTAAAAAATCTGGCTATGATGTAGTTGTCGCTAAAATTGATGATGCTGGAAAAGTATCTGGCGTTGAAACATTTGCATCTGGTTGGCTTGATGATGCCACTCAAGAAGTATGGGGAAGACCAGTAGATGTGCAAGAACTTCCTGATGGAAGCTTACTCATCTCTGACGATGTAGCAAATTGCATTTATAGAGTTACCTATACTGGAAATTAATTTTATAGAAAGGATTCGTTTGCAAAATCATCAAAATCCAAGAGGCAAAACTTCATTTTGAGTTTCTGCCATTTGATCCAAAATTTCTACTTGTTCCGGCGAAAATTGATGAAAAAATTGCTTGAATATGTAGGCTGTTTCTGGATATGGAGTCACAGATTTTAACGCAAACGAATCTTTTTTTTCTTCTATTCCTTTGAATCCATATTGGGTCAGCACTCCCTTTTCAAAAACGCAGATTGCTTTTTCCTTTTCGTTTCTCCCCTCTAGCTCAATCTTTATAACACCTTTTCTTTCTTGAATTGACCTGAAAAAAAGTTGAATCCTTTCATTATATATTTTGGAAGAGATATTTCCCTCGCACGCCCCATCACAGGATTTGTCTAAAATACTCCCGCATAAAACAGAACGTAAGCCAGAAAGACGTTGACAAAGGTTAAAGCTTTGAACAGCCTCCTTTAAAAATCCCCTTCCCTCTTCTTGGGAAAAGAATGTCTCGACAGGCTGAAGGTTTTTCTTCAAACGAGCTAGCTGAAATCGGGTATATCCATTTCCATCCAAATAAGAATACAAACCCCAAAGTGATTTTGGTTTTTTGATGGCTTGATTGTATTTGGGCCAAAGGCGTTTAATTTCAAGCGTTTCTAGAAGCAAAGCCATGAATTCACTCCCTGTTAATTCCCATTTAAGGTCTGCAACTGCTGCCTTCAATTCTTGCTTTTGAGGGTAATGAATATTCCCTGAAAAATGGGACCGAAAACGCTCTTGAATATTTATTGCTTTTCCTACATAGATGACTTTCCCATGAGAATCAAGCATATAATATACACCACATGCTTTTGGAATTTCTGAAAATTTGTAAGAAGGAAAATTGGGTGGAAGAAATCGAAGGGAATTTTTCGAATGAAGCAAATTTGAAACCATATCAGGCTGAAGCTTCAACATTCGATCAAAAAGAATCGCCGTTGCTTTGGCATCTCCCATTGCACGGTGCCGTGCTTCAATAGGTATTTTTTTGATTTCACAGATTCTTCCCAAACTATAAGAGTTTAAACCGGGAAAAACCTTTCTAGCCAATCGAACCGTACAGAGTTTTAAATTAGAAAGATCCTTCCCAAGGGAGGAAAAGGCCGTCTTCAAAAAACTGAAATCAAAATTTACTTGATGGGCTACGAAAACCCTACCTTCAAGCAAATCCCAAATTCTTTCTGCAACTTCTTCAAAAAAGGGGGCATTTTTGACCATTTCGGAGTCAATTCCCGTCAATCCAGTAATGTATGGAGGTATGGTTTGTTTGGGATTTAATAAAGTCTGAAATGTCTCAGTAATCTTATCTCCATTATGAATTAGAATAGCAATTTCCGTAATTCCTCCGGAACGACTATCCCCTCCTGTAGTTTCAATATCAACAATTGCAAATTCCACCATTCAATTTAGCAAATTGAATTTGAACCACAGGATTGACGACACAAAAGGTCGAAAACTAGGCGTTTGCATAAGCTGCAATGAGCTTTTCAGCACATCGCTCACCATCCATGGCAGCTGAGACAATCCCTCCTGCATAACCAGCACCTTCTCCACATGGGAAAAGTCTCCTCAATTGAGGATGCTCAAATGTTTCCCGATCTCTTGGAATTCGAAC
>JABXHZ010000396.1 GCA_013373335.1 Cyclobacteriaceae bacterium
AAGTGCGAACCTCTCGTTCCCAGTCGAAAGCAAATCCGATATTTTTTAATTGCTCTGTATAGCGAGCAATATTTTGTTCTGTAGTCACAGCTGGATGTTGCCCGGTTTGGATTGCATATTGCTCAGCAGGCAAACCAAAAGAGTCATAGCCCATAGGGTGAAGGACATTATATCCTTTGAGCATTTTAAATCGGCTGACAATGTCCGAAGCAATGTATCCCAGTGGATGTCCGACATGAAGTCCGGCTCCGGAAGGATAAGGAAACATGTCCAGGGAATAAAACTTTGGACGATTCTTATCTACCTCTGCATGGAAAGTTCTGTTTTCTCTCCAGTATCCTTGCCACTTTTGTTCGATTTCCCTGAAATTATATTCCGCCATGATGATTGATGAATTCTTGAATTTTTAGCTAACAGCCTGCAAAAATAGAAAAATAAGACGGCTTTGGTAGCCAAACTTTCAAAACCTCCAGTAGGCTGATTTTTTCCTTTGATCAATTTTTTTGAACTAGTTTTCTGCTTTTTGGTAAATTCCATCCAATCAACCCACCAATCAAATGAAAAAAATAGCTGGAATAAGTCTTGCCTTGCTGTTGGGAATCAGCCTAGGTAGCTATGGACAGAAAAAATTTTCCCCTAAACAAATCGAAGCGTTAAAATCCGAAGTCGCTGAAATTGTACAATCCAATCACAAGCAAAGCCAAGTGATGGTAGACAAAGTATTCAGTTTTGCGGAGTTGGGTTTTCAGGAAGTGGAATCATCCAAGTATCTAACAGGGATTTTGGAGGAAAATGGATTTACAATTGAAACCGGAATCTCTGGTATCCCTACTGCCTGGTGGGCGACTTGGAGCAACGGCGAAGGGCCAGTAATTGCTTTGGGTTCGGATGTGGATGATATTCCAAAGGCTTCCCAATACCCAGGTGTAGCTTATCACAAACCCATTGTGGAAGGAGCTCCTGGTCACGGGGAAGGGCATAATGCCGGAATTCCTCTGAATATCACGGCAGCTTTGGCAGTGAAGCAAATCATGGAACGGGAAAATATAGGAGGGACCTTGATTCTTTGGCCAGGAATTGCAGAGGAGCTTGTGGCAGCAAAAGCTTGGTATACTCGGGATGGCTTATTCGATGGAGTAGATCTTTGTATTTTCACCCATGTTGCTAATAATCTAGGGGTCAGCTGGGGGCAAGCTAGCGGTACAGGCTTGATTTCGGTAGAATATACGTTTTCAGGAGATGCTGCTCATGCTGCAGGGGCTCCATGGAGAGGTAAGAGTGCAGCGGATGCCGTCGAGTTGATGAATATTGGTTGGAACTATAAGCGGGAGCACTTGCATCCATTGAAAAGGTCTCATTCTGTGATCACAGATGGGGGAGATCAACCGAATGTTGTTCCTTCAAAAGCTTCCATCTGGTATTATTTCCGGGATGTGAAATACGATGGAATCATGGAAATGTATGAGCAGGCGACCAATATTGCAAAAGGAGCTGCTTTGATGACCGATACCGAAATGACTTATAAAATTTTGGGAACGGCATGGCCTCGTCATTTTAATAAGGTGATTGCAGAAACCATGTTTGAAAACATTCAAAAGGTAGGTTTACCTGAATGGGATGAAAAAGATCAAACTTTGGCGAAGGCGGTGCAAAAAGAAATGGGATCAAAAGAGGAAGGCTTGGCAACTGAGTTAAATGAGCTGGGACTGCCTGTGACCGAACCTCGAAGTGGGGGATCGGATGATATTGGGGATGTGTCTTGGGTGGTTCCTACGGTTACTTTGAGATTTCCTTCCAATATTCCGGGTTTACCCGGGCACCATTGGAGCAATGCCATAGCCATGGCAACGCCAATTGCTCATAAGGGGGTGACTGCCGGGGCCAAAGTTGAGGCCATGACGATATTGGACTTTTTGCTACAGCCTGAATTAGTAGATCAAGCTTGGGATTACTTCAATAATGTACAAACAAAGGAAGAGCAATATAAGCCGATGATTACTTCAGACGATGCTCCGCCTATCTATCTCAATGAAAGTATCATGAAGCAATTCCGTCCGGCTTTGGAGAAGTTCTACTACGACGAGACGAAGTATGATACGTATTTGGAGCAGTTGGGAGTGACGTATCCGACGGTTAAAAAGGATTGAAAGATTTGAAAATTGGAAGATTGAAAAATTCACCTGAACAAAGTTTTGTAAAGTTATTGTGATTAAATCTTCCAATGTTTCAATATTTAAATTTTCCAATTGAATGCAATATCAAATAAGAGAAGCCTCTCTGGAAGAACTTTATAGGGTGCATCAAGAAATTCCCGAGTTCCCCGGAAAGGCTTCCTTGGATTTTTATAAAGAGCGATTAAAGCATCGCCTCAATTTAGCCTTGGTGGCTGAGCATAATGGAGAATTAGTGGGGTTCAAAGTAGGTTATCAAAGTGATATCCCCGATACTTTTTATTCCTGGATGGGAGGAATAAAGCCGGAATTTCGAAAAATAGGTATAGCTAACGCTTTAGCTGATTTTCAAGAAAATTGGGCACGGGAAAAGGGATTCAAAGCTGTTTTCTTGAAGACCCGTAACCGGTTTCCCGCAATGATTGCTTTCGCATTGAAGCAAGGGTTCAAAATTATGGAGGTCATTCCCAAAGGAGGAGTGGAGGATTATCGGATTGTAATGCTGAAGCAATTGTAAAATTGGAAGATTTTAAAATTGAAAAATTAAGGTCCCAATCTTCCAATCTTTAAATTTTTCAATATTCCAATCCTAATCTTACCTTTGCACCTTCATTCAGCGGTTCGATCACCCGCTTTACCAAAAATTATAATGACTACGCAAGAACTTGTGGCCGCTGGCCTGCAGCTTCCCGTAATGGAAGCTTTTTACACCATTCAAGGAGAGGGACGATTTACAGGGCACCCAGCTTATTTTATTCGGCTTGGGGGCTGTGATGTAGGGTGCGTTTGGTGCGATGTCAAAGAATCCTGGGAAGCGGAAAAGTGGCCGGTAATTTCTGTCGAGGAGATTGTTGAGGGAGCTTTAGCTTATCCTGGAAGATTGGTAGTAATTACTGGTGGGGAGCCTTTGATGTATAATTTGGAACCTTTGACCCAGCTTTTAAAAGAAAAAGGATTTACCACCAATATTGAAACATCAGGAGCCTATCCTTTTTCAGGTGAATTTGATTGGGTTTGTTTTTCTCCTAAGAAGTTTAAAAAACCACACCCCTCAATATACGAGAAGGCAAATGAACTGAAAGTGGTTGTTTACCACCCAAGTGATTTTGAATTTGCTGAGTCTCATGCGGTACAGGTAAATCCGGGTTGTGAATTGCGGCTTCAGCCCGAATGGAGCAAGGCAGATCGCTTCACTTCTGAGATCATTGATTACATCAAAAAGCATCCGACTTGGAAAATATCCCTACAAACCCATAAATTTATGGACATCCCATAGATTTATGCGCAGCCTTTTCTTCTGCATTTTATTTCTAATTCCTTCCTATTGGGCCCTTGCCCAGCAATATTCTATCATTGATGGAAGAGCTATTCGCTACTATGAGGAAGGGGAACAACTAATCCGTGAAAGGCGATATGATGAGGCTATTGAAAAATTTCAAGCAGCCATTTCGCGGGAACGTTCATTTTTAGAGGCCTATGTAAAAATGTCTCAGTTGTACATTACTACCGGAGATCTGGACAAAGCTCAGGAAGTGGCAGATCAAGGGAAGGCCCGTTTGAGTGGGAAAAATACCAAACCCAAGCATGCGGCAGATTTGGGGTGGGTTTACACGAATATTTTTTTGAAGAAAGGTGAGTTTCAGGCTGCCTACGACCAGTTTCAGGAAATTGACCCCATTCTGGAAGATTCCTTTCGGACCAGTACATACTATAAGGAGATGAAGGGATTGATGGAATTTCTCAAGGACCAGTTGGGAAATGTAATGTCAATTGATAAGGAGCGATTGGAAAGTCCTTTAAATGAATTCAAACTCCAGTATTTTCCTGTACTGACTGCGGATGGGAAACAGATTTTGTTTACCAAGAGGGATGGAACCGGAAATTTTGACAAGGAAGATATTTACACTGCTTTCATGACAGAGGAAGGAGGTTGGACTAAGCCCTCAAGTATAGCTGAAACCATCAATTCGCCTTACAATGAAGGAACCTGTTCGGTAACAGCGGATGGAAATATTTTGATTTACACCTCCTGTGATGCGCCGGATTCTCAAGGGAGCTGCGATTTGTATGTTGCATACAAAGTCAATAATAAGTGGCAGCGTCCCCAGAATATGGGCAAAAGTGTAAATTCAAGAGAATGGGATTCCCAGCCTTCTTTATCGGCTGACGGGCGGGTTTTGTTTTTTTCTTCCAACAGAAAAGGAGGCTTCGGAGGAAATGATATTTGGTATTCCGTAAGAAAAGAAGATGGAACCTGGTCCGATGCTAAAAATCTGGGCAGTGTGGTGAATACCGAAAAGGATGAGATTTCGCCATTCATGTTCTTCAATAATGAAATCCTTTTCTTTGCTTCCAATGGTCATCAGGGATTTGGGGGGATGGATATTTTTCTTTCACGAGTAAAAAATGGGGAATTTTCTAAGCCTGAAAATCTTGGTTTACCTATCAATGACCAATTGGATCAGGTAGCACTTTTCATTACCGCTCAGAAAGACTATGCTTATTTTACGGAGCTCACTACACAACAGAAGGAGAATGACCGGGCAATCCTATATCGTTTTTCCTTTCCTCAGGATATTTATTTAGGAGATAATCTGACTGTAACAGGAGGGAAGGTTTTTAATTCTAAAACAGGTGAACCAATTGATGCGACTTTGTCTTTGGTGTCTTTAACTAACGATAGCACCCTGTATGAATTCAAGGCGGATGGAAAAACAGGTGAATTTATGATGCTTTACCCTGAAAATTCAATTTCAGGGCTTTATGTGGAAAAGAAGGGCTATTTGCCCAAAATTTACAATGTGCAGCGGGATAGCATTCAAAATGTAAAAAATATGGAAGTGGCACTCACTCCGGTAGCCTCTGGAGAAGAGTTTGTCTTTGAAAATGTATTTTTTGATTTTGATAAATATGATTTGAAGCCGGAGTCCCTTAGTTCCTTGCGAAGGCTCATTAAGTTCTTAGAAGAAAATCCAAATGTGAATATTTTGATTTCCGGCCATACCGATAATGTGGGAAGTTCAGCCTATAATCAACGGCTGAGTCTTCAGCGTGCTGAAAGTGTTCGTGATTTCTTGATCAAAGAGGGGGTACATGAAGGTCGAGCTATGGTAGAAGGGAAAGGAGATCGAGAACCAATGGTTCCAAACACCAATGCTAGAAATCAGGCCTTGAATAGGAGGATTACCATCACCATTTTATAAGGTAGAAAACCTCTCACTTTTTACTTGAGTTAAATCAAAAAAAGCGGATTATATATATTCAAAAGCAGGCTATATAGATGTTTATTTTTTTATTAAATCATAAACTTTATAAATATTAACCCGATTTATAATTGGTAATAATAAAATTCTGAAAAAGCCCATTTTTAAGGAATAAATGATCAATTCTTGGTCAAAAAAGACTTTTTTTAAACAATTTTATGGGCGGTAATTAAAAATTAACTTTTGTTAACATTGGGATAATCTGAATATTTTTTTGAAAAACTCGAGATCAGATTTTAAAACAGAATAAAATTTTGAGATTACATCAAAGGGAGTGGCAAATGATGCCTTTGGGCCTCTAAACAATTGTAATTTTTCTAAGTATTGCTTTTGGAGTATTCAAAGATATCAGATATCATTGAGCTTATTTTAAACCATAATCAAACCAAATATGAGGAAAGTTTTACTTCTAGGACTCATGCTATTCTTGGGCAGCGCGGTAGTGTTTGCTCAAAATCGCGTGATTACTGGTACGGTTACTTCTTCGGAAGATAACTTGGGTGTACCAGGAGCAACAGTTCTGGTGAAGGGAACGACAATCGGTACTGCTACCGATTTGGATGGTAATTTTTCCATCTCCGTTCCTGCCGGAAGTAATGTATTGGTCTTCAGCTTCGTAGGCTTGAGACAACAAGAGGTGACCATTGGCAACCAAACTACCATTAATGTAGTGATGGAGCCAGATGTGCAGGCTCTCTCGGAGTTTGTGATTACCTCTTATGGTGATCAGTCTAAGAGAGAAATTACTGGTGCAATTGCATCTGTAAAAGGTGAGGTTTTCGAAAACCTTCCAGTTCAGTCATTTGACCGTGCGATGCAAGGTCGTATAGCAGGTGTGCAAGTTACTTCTACTTCTGGTGCACCGGGAGGTACATTGAACGTTCGAATCCGTGGTGTGGGTTCGATCAACGCTGGAAATGAGCCTCTTTACATCGTGGATGGTGTTCAGCTAGGAACGGGTTCACTTTCCGGTCAGGGCCCTCAAAACGCATTGGCTTCCATCAACCCTAATGACATTGAGTCAATCGAGGTATTGAAGGATGCAGCTGCAGCTTCTATCTATGGTGCTCAGGCTGCTAATGGGGTAGTTTTGATCACAACCAAAAAAGGTGGTAAAGGCGCTACGAAAACCAAGGTTTCTGTACAAGAGGGTATTGTTCAGCCATTGAACTTGTATGAAGTAATGAATGCAAGCCAGTTGGCTGGCATTAAGAGACAAGCTTACTTGAATGCTGGTTTGAACCCTGCGAATGCGGCAGTTACTTATGGTGACCCTGAGGATCCAAACTTGCCTTCTTACGATTGGGTTGATGAGTTGTACAGAAATGGCCGTATGTCCATTTATGACCTATCAGTTTCTGGTGGTGATGACAAGACTAACTTCTACCTTTCTGGATCTTATACAGCTCAGGAAGGTCAAATCATTCAGTCTAAGTACGAAAGAGCAACTGGACGTTTGAATGTGACTCACAGACCAAACAAGAAGTTGACCATCGGAGCTAACTTCTCCTTGGCTTATCAGCGTACTTTCGGTACCATTGCTAACGGTAACTTCGTAAACGGTCCTTTCTCTGCTGGTTTCACTATGAGACCTAATGTGCCTATCTATAATGAAGATGGTTCATTCAAAGCAGATTATCCTTCTAACCACAACTTCGGTTACAACATCGTTCAAGGTGTGTACGAAGAATTGAGACAAGGTACTACTGTTCAAACTGTATCTAACTTGCAGTTGAACTATCAAATCACTCCATGGTTGTCTTGGACTTCTTACTTCGGTATTGACTTCGCGGATAACAGAGACGAAAACAACCGTCCTTCTACTATCCCTGTATTCTCCTCTTATGGAGGTCAGTCTTTCTATGCTGATGAGAGAAGAAATAACTTCAACACCAACCACAACTTGAACTTCAATAAAAAATTCAATGATGTTCATACTGTTTCTGGTTTGGTAGGTTATGAATACAAAGGTTTCCAGAATGAGGAAACAACGGCTACTGGTCGTGGATTTGCAAACCCAACCTTGAGATATCTACAAAATGCTGCTACTCCGTTTGCAGTAGGCGGTTTCTTCACAGAATTCAAGAGAGCAGGTTTCTTCGGTCAAGTAAAATATGATTACGATGATCGTTATACTGCTGACTTCACTGTTCGTCGTGACGGTCACTCTCGATTTGGTGAGAAAAACAGATGGGGTACTTTCGGTGCTGCTTCTGTAGGATGGAGAATCTCTTCTGAGTCTTTCATGCAAGACTTGACTTGGTTAGACAACTTAAGATTGAGAGCTTCATTTGGTATTACAGGTAACTCTAACATTGCGAACTTCGCATCTAGAACTCTTGTAGGAAACACAGGTCAGTATTTAGGTTTCGGTACCTTGGGACTTTCTCAGTTAGGTAACGACTTATTGACTTGGGAAGAGTCTGTAACCACTAATATTGGTTTGGACTGGACTTTGTTCAATGGACGAATCATTGGTACAGTTGACTTCTGGAGAAGAGATTCTGAAGCCCTATTGTTCAATACTCCTCTACCTACTGACTCTGGATTCGGTTCTATCACCAGAAACACTGGTAAGGTGAGAAACCAAGGTATTGACTTTGACTTGCAAACTGTAAACGTGGTTGCTGGTAAGTTCCAGTGGAGTACTGCTTTCAACATCACTTTCTTGGAGAATGAGTTGATGGAATTGTATGATGACTTGGATCGTATCGGTAACTCTTTGATCGTTGGAAAGCCAATTTCCTTCTGGTATACTCATAAATATCTAGGTGTAAACCCTGCTAACGGTCGTGCAATGTATGACGATGGAAATGGTGGTTATACCTACATCGTTGGTGAGTCTACACTAGACTACAGAGGAAGCGGCTTCCCTGGAAGCTACGGAGGTTTGGCTAACACCTTCTCTTATGGACCGATTTCTTTGGAAGTATTCTTCCAAGGTCAATTCGGTAACTTGGCAGGTAACCAAGATATGTTCAACCTAGAAGACTGGGGAGCATCTACTGGTAACTTGAGAACTAACCAGTTGGAATACTGGAGACAGCCTGGAGACATCACTACAGTAGGTCGTCCTTACGAAGGTGGTCAGGCTCCTGGAACTTCTAATATTGACACTTTCTCTACTCGATTCTTGAGTGATGGTGGCTATGTAAGATTGAAGCAGGTTACATTGAACTATGTGCTTCCAGCTTCTGCAGCTCAGAAGATTGGTTTGCAAGGTTTGAGTGCTTTCGTTCAGGGTATGAACTTGGCAACATTCACTAAGTACACTGGACAGGATCCAGAAGTAGTAGGTATTGCTGAAAACGTATCCATCGGACGATTCCCTAACGGAAGACAAATCTCTGCAGGTTTAACGTTAACCTTCTAATTTGAAAATAGAAATGAAACATATAGTAAAAACAATGGTATTGGGTGGTGCTATTTTGGCAGCATCTTGTACAGATTTGGAAACTCAACCAAGGCAGAGTTTGACTCCTGAGACAGCTTTTGCAGATGTTGATGGAATGGAAGCTCTTGGTCTGACTGCATATGGTACTCTTAGAAACTTCAACCGCTATGGTCAGCAATTGATTATTGCTCCAGAGATCATGGCCGATAACCTAAGAATTATTGCCAACACTGGTCGATACATCGGTCAGGAGCAGAATACTGACCGTGCCCATATGGGAATTTGGAACACTGGTTATTGGTCTGGTATCAACACGACGAATATCGTTTTGTCCCAGATTGATGATGAGGAAGCTATTCCTGGTGATGCGGCCCAAAGACAACGTGTCAAAGGCGAAGCACTTTTCTTGAGAGCTTTGATGTACTTTGATATGGCTAAGATCTACGGATATGAGCCTGGTAAAGAAGTAAACGGATGGGATAAGTCTGTTATTCTTCGTACTACTCCAACGCTTGGTTTCTCTGATGCCGATTTCCGAGCTAGAGCTACTAACCGTCAGGTTTACGATCAGGTTATCTCTGATTTGCAAGCAGCTATCAACTTGTTGCCTGACGCCTCTATGGGTACATCAGGTGTATATAGAGCAAGTAGAGGATCTGCTCAAGCATTACTAGCTCGAGTATATCTTTATGACTCTAAGTTTGCTGAAGCTGAGGCTGCAGCTTCTGCTGCAATGGCGTCATTTGGCCTTGCAGATGATGGAACAGGTTTGGCAACTCCAGATAATTACATTGCTGGATTCTCTACTGCACCTAACCCAGAGTCTCTATTTGAGATTGAAATTCGTTCAAATGACTGGTCTACAGTTGACGGCGTAAACAACTCTGTTTGTTCTTTGACTGCTAACGTGTTTGCCAGTGCGCAGTTTAT
>JABXHZ010000089.1 GCA_013373335.1 Cyclobacteriaceae bacterium
AATTGTCCGAGCAACCCGTTGGGAATTGAGCCAATTTTCAAATTCCCCGATGTTCATCTTTAAAAATCCATATTTCGTTTCCATGATTTTAAAGGTAAAAGTGTATAAAAAGATTAGCTTATAAGTTACAAAAAATCAGGAAATGAACTGAAAATGAAACAATTACTATCTTATTTCCCAATGATACCCATCGCCCAGCCAATCATTCTCAACCCAAATCCTATCATTACCAATCCTACCAATTTATTCAATCCCTTCATCAAACGGGGAGTGACAAACCTTGCTAGTTTCTTTGCGATGTAGGCCTTCAAAATATCAATGGAAAATACGGTCATGAGGATTCCTGAGTAATACAAGATGACAGAACCTGGCCCCCAATCTTCATTCAATGAAACCAAGCTCGCAATAGAAATCCAAAACAAAAGGACAAAAGGATTAATCCCATTAATACTAAACCCTTTTGCAAAGGCGGTACGCTTCCGCTGTTGAGGGATATGGATTCCCCCCGTACTTGGACGTTCAACTTGCTTTTTCACTATGGAGCTGATCCCAAAAGCAATTAATATGCCTCCTCCCACATATCCTAAAACTTGCTCAAACCAAGTGGCATCCGCCAAAAATCGAATTCCGAAATAGGTAATTAACACGTAAATGGAATCACTTAATAAAATCCCCGACGCAAGCACTGCAGCAAAACGAAACCCATGCTCCAGACTGTTTTGGATCAAGGTAAAGAAAACCGGGCCAACCATAACAGATAAAAGTAGGCCCATACTGATTCCCTCAAGCAGTGCAGAATTCAAATTCCCACTCCTTTCTCTTTTAGGATATTCAACCATGATTTTGCCTTTTCCCCCTTTAGTACCCGAGGAAATTTATTTTGGCCGCCTTCTTTTCCTTGGAGCCTCATCCATTCATAAAAATCCTCGCTGGGTCTAACTTCACAAAAAACATCCTTTAAAGCATGATTACGCTCTACCGCATAATCATCATTCAATTCTTTCAAATGTTGATCCAAGAGTTTCGCTAGCAATTTTCCATTCACTTGGTCATCCGTGCCTACAAACCAATGATGCGCAAACAGACTTCCATGAGGCACTCCCAAAACGGTAAATTCTCTTACTCGGATATCCAATTCATCAGAAGCTTTTTCAATGGCCCGATTCATATTATCAACCGAAAGGTGCTCCCCACAAAGACTTAAAAAATGCTTGGTTCTTCCCGTAATGATAATCTCGCTTTCCTCTTTAGAAACAAAGCGGATAGTATCTCCAATCAAATACCGCCATGCACCGGAACAGGTACTGATCAACAAAGCATATTCTACTCCCTCTTCTACTTGATCAATTTTGTAAGTCTTTGCATTTGATTTGATATGGCCGCCCTCATCAAAATTCTCCTCATTAAATGGGACAAACTCATAGAATATTCCATTATTCAACACCAAGCGCATGGATTTCCGATCGGGAAAAGCTTGGAAAGCCAAAAAGCCCTCTGAGGCCAAATAGGTTTCGATGTAGACCAAAGGCTTTCCCAATAGCTTTTCAAATCCCTTTTTATAGGGTTCAAAAGATACTCCACCATGAACAAAAATCTGAAGATTTGGCCAGATGTCGTGAATGGTTTCTACCTGATAGTGAGCGATGATTTTTTCCAAAAGAATCTGCAACCAAGCGGGAACCCCTACAATAATTCCAATATCCCAATCTTTCGCCTTTCCAACAATCTGATCAAGTTTTTCTCCCCAATTCCTATTTCTGGAGATTTTCTTACCGGGCTTATAAAAACGCTGAAACCAGATAGGTAATTTTCCAGCAGTAATACCGCTCAAATCCCCTGAGAAGTAAGTTCCATTGAATTCCAAATCAGTACTTCCTCCCAGCATCAAGATACCCTTGGTAAATAGGGAATCAGGCAAATCATAATTGGAAAGACTCAAAATTTGACGAACTCCGGTCCTTCGAATGGCCTTCACCATATCCTTGGTGATTGGGATAAATTTCGAAGCCGCTCCCGAAGTTCCCGAACTCAAGGCAAAATATTTCACTTTACCCGGCCAAGTGACATCCTTATTGCCATCTAATAACTTGAACCACCACTCTTCAAAAATCTTATCATAATCATAAATCGGAACTTGCCTCTTGAACCGCTCATAATATTCCTCATTATGCTGTTTAAAAGTCCTTAGAATGGAATAAAAGTCATATTTTTCACCAATTGCAGCCCGATTACCATGAATCAGAAGTTTTTTGAGTTCCTGACGCTGAAGTTCCATGGGGCGAGAATAATCCTGCTCCAAACTTTCTCGGAGCCGAACCCCTTTTTTTAGCAAAGTACTAATGATCGCCATATCTTTGTTGGGGGAGTTTTTCTAAAAATCTTATTCTAAAAATAGAAAATGGAAATCAAAGCAAACCTTGAAGCTGTAAAAAAATCATTCAAAAACCCTGAGTGCAAACTCATTGCTGTGAGTAAAACCAAACCTGTAAAATTATTAATGCAGGCTTACGAGTCGGGAATTAGAGATTTTGGAGAAAACAAGGTGCAGGAAATCCAAGAAAAACAACCAAAAATGCCAGCAGATGTCCACTGGCACATGATCGGACATTTACAGCGAAATAAAGTTAAATACATCGCTCCTTTTGTTCATTTGATCCATGGAGTAGATTCTTTCAAACTGCTGAAGGAAATTGAAAAACAAGGAAAAAAGGTCGGCAGAAAAATCCCTGTCTTACTTCAGATCCACATAGCCGAAGAAGAAAGCAAATTTGGTTTTGACAAAGCTGAATTAAAGGATATGATTGACGATCCTGAATTCCAGCACCTTGAACACGTTCTTATTCGAGGCTTAATGGGAATGACAACATTCACTGAAGATGAGAATCAGATTAGAAAGGAATTCAGGAGTTTAAAAAATCTTTTTGATGAGCTGAAAACCCAAGATTTACCCGATTTCGTAAAACTGGAAGAACTATCCATGGGTATGAGTGGGGATTACCTCATTGCTCAGGAAGAAGGAAGTACCATGGTCCGTATCGGTTCGGCTATTTTTGGTGCAAGAAACTATTAATTTTAATTTTTGATCAAATCAACTCTCAAACCTATTTTAAGCTTTATGAACGGGAAACAAATCATCCAACTAGCCGCAATTTTGGGAGCTTTGGCCGTGGCAATCGGAGCATTCGGGGCACATGGCCTAGAAGCGACTTTAATTAAAAATGGTCGCTTAGATACATTTGAGACAGCTGTAAAATATCACTTCTATCATACCCTCGGAATTTTTCTCATTGGAATTCTGGCCATTCTAAAACCTGACTGGAGAGGACTTAACTTCTCAGCCATCAATCTTTTGATTGGAATTCTAGTTTTCTCTGGCTCCCTATATATCCTATCCATATTCGGAATTAATTGGCTCGGAGCAATAACGCCAATAGGCGGAGTCGCTTTTATTCTTGGATGGATGGGGCTTTTTTGGGCAATGAAAAAAAACAGCCCGAATGCAAAGTAGAGTTAAAGTATTTCTACTGGTTGCAGGGCTTTTCTTTACGTCAATCCCAATCCATGCACAGCTTTCTAGAAATCAGTATGAAAGGTTAGAGAACTCCTTTCAGGAAACTAGTTTTTTTGGTGGACATTTAACGGGTTTTGTTTTGTATGATTTGGATTCCCAGCAAGTCCTTTATGAAAAAAACTCCCAACTCCGTTTCACCCCTGCCTCTACCACCAAGCTCTTCACCCTCTTTGCCAGCTTGTTGATCCTTAATGATTCAACTCAAACACTAAGGTATGTGGATGCGGGCGATACACTGAAAATATGGGGAGCAGGAGACCCTAGCTGGAATTATTTAGACCTTCCCCAACCTGACTTCGAGAAACTATTCGAGCCCTACAAAGTGATCCAATTTTCAGACGCAAATCTTCAATCTCCCTCGTGGGGACTAGGATGGCAATGGGATGACTACTTATACTATTACGCTGCAGAAAGAAGCAGCCTCCCGATTTATGGGAATCTACTTCATGTTTTTCCAGGTAAGAAAAACCCGCAAGTATTTCCAAAAAGATTTCAAGAGGAAATCTACACAACCAACCACGAAATCAAAGATATGGAGCGGGATTTCCATGAAAACAAGTTTTACTATAACCCAAAATTTTATCGCGGAAGGGAAGACTATTTACCCTTATTGACCTCTCCAGAACTTTTCATTGAATTGGCCACTGAAGAAACCGGGAAGCAATGGATTCTAAGCACTGACAGTCTCCCTGAAAATCATCAACTTTTTAGGGGCACCCCTCTCTTTCCTATCCTCAAGGAAATGATGCTGGAAAGTGACAATTTTCTAGCAGAACAACTGCTTTATATGGTCTCAGACCGACTTTTTGAAGAAATTGACACTGAGCGAACCATTGAATATTTAATTGAAAACTACTTATACGATCTCCCGGATGAACCGATCTGGGTGGATGGTAGTGGATTAAGTCGTTACAATTTATTCACGCCCCGAACAATGATTGGCCTCTTTGAAAAGCTTTACCGAATCGTCCCGGATGAAATGCTATTGGAGCTTTTACCGACGGGAGGAGTTTCGGGAACCATCGAAAATGAGTACAGAGCACAGGAACCCTATATTTTTGCCAAAACCGGCACCATGAGTAACAACCATAGTCTAGTTGGTCTCATCAAATGCAAAAGTGGAAAACAGTACGCCTTTGCATTTATGAACTCCAATTATCCTTGGAAAGCCTCTGAAGTCCGCCGAGAAATGGAAAAAGTCCTTTTGATGATCAGGGATATGCTCTAAGCAAGTCTTTCGATTTATTGGTATTTTGCCAAATACATTTTAGAATAAAAAATCAACATTCACTTTCCTAATTCAGACTCCATGCAAAAAAGAACCTTTTTAAAAAGCATAGGACTCGCTGCTGCCAGTCTTCCTTTTATGGGATTTTCAAGCATAAAGGATGAATTGGCTAAAAAAGCCCGTTTTCCAAAACCTTTAAAGAAAGGAGATACAGTTGGATTAATCAGTCCGTCAGCAGCAACTGCGGACAGAATGCAATTCAC
>JABXHZ010000364.1 GCA_013373335.1 Cyclobacteriaceae bacterium
TGAACTTCTGTTCGAAACTCATAAAAACCAATTTTGGGAGTAAATAAAAGTTGCACTTGATCGTGGAAACGCATCATTCCAATAAACCCAAGGGAAAACCCTGGATTATACTGTGGGAAAATAGCGCGTACATTGGGAGAGGCAGGGTCAGAAGCAGTGACAAAGGCATCGGTATATTTCAGTCGGTAAGCATTTGTATGCGCTGCCAAGAAAAACCCATAGGAGATGAATTTGTCATCTGAACCTGAGGTACTGGTTAACCCAAAAAGCCCCTGAGAATTAGCTGAATTTGCAACTAAAAAAAGGCAGAGGGCTAGAAATCCTATTTTTCCCCTACGTATATCGAGCTTATTCCAAAAGTGAGTGGTTTGCATACCGTGCTGTGAAATCCAACTTTTTTCAATACAGCCAGAAAATCTTCCCCATCAGGAAAAGCCTGGACAGATTCTGGAAGATAAGTATAAGCAGAATTGTCCTTGGATACAATTTTTCCAATTTGAGGTAAAACTGCATTGGAATAGAAAGCATAGGCCTGTTTCATCGGAAAAGCCTTTGGTTTGCTAAATTCCAAAATGACGGTTTTCCCACCCGGCTTTAACACTCGGTACATGTCGGCTAAGCCTCTTTCCAGATTTTCGAAGTTTCTGACTCCAAATGAAACGATGACAGCATCAAACTTATTATCCTCGAAAAGCAAACCCTCTGAATCTCCCATCTGCATATCGATGATGTGATCCAATTTTCGCTTCTTCATTTTTTTCCGACCCTCTTCCAGCATTCCTTCTGAAATGTCCACCCCGATGATTTTTTCAGGATTCAGGGCTAAAGCTTCAATCGCGAAATCACCGGTACCGGTAGCAATATCCAAAATCAATTTTGGTTGATCTTTCTGGAGCATTTTGATGGCCTTTTTCCTCCAAATAATATCTATACCTAAACTCAAGACGTGGTTGAGAAGGTCATATTTGGGGCTGATGTTGTTAAACATCTCAGCTACCTGTGCTTTTTTGGGGTCTTCTTTATCTTTATAAGGGACTACGGACATCAGTAAGAATGTAATTGGTGCGCAATATTACTCAAGAAACCCGAGGAAGCGAAAATTGTTAAGCAAGAAGGAGGGTGGTGTCTATGGAATTAAACCCTAATTTTGTCCAAATTCCAATTCTATGATCAAAAAAGCCGAATTCGTCGTCTCCAATTCCGATCCCTCGAAATGTCCCAAGCCTGACCGGGCAGAGATTGCCTTCATCGGTCGGTCCAATGTTGGCAAAAGCTCTTTGATCAATATGCTCACTGGGAAAAAGGATTTGGCAAAAACTTCCCAAAAGCCCGGGAAAACCCAATTGATCAATCATTTCATCATTAACGATAAGTGGTATTTGGTGGATTTGCCAGGCTATGGATTTGCCAAAGTAAATGTTAAAATAAAGGAGGGTTGGGAAAACATGATTAAAACCTACCTGACTAAGCGCGAGAATCTCTGTGGGGTTTTTGTTTTGATCGATAGTCGCCTAGAGCCCCAAAAAATCGATTTGGAATTTCTGCTGTGGTGTGGGATAAATGGTGTGCCTGCAGCAATAATTTTCACCAAATCTGACAAGCAGTCTAAAACCAAGACCAACCAAAATGTCCATAAGTTTCTGAAAAAAACGCAGGAGATTTTCGAAGAAGCTCCGGATTATTTTATTACGAGTTCGGAGACATCTTTTGGGAAGGATGAATTATTGGAATTTATCGATGAATTGGTCAAAGAATACGAAACCGGTGCGCTTGAATGAGCACAAATTCTATATTTGCAAGCTGAAAATCTAAACCCATGAATTTTAAAGACATTGCTACCGTTTCTGGTAAACCAGGATTATTCAAAGTATTAAAACCTACCCGAACTGGGGTTATTCTAGAGAGTTTGGATGCCAAAAAAGCCAAGCTTGTTGCCGGGATTTCGCATCGGGTTTCCATTCTTGCTGATATTTCCATCTATACCCTGAATGAAGAAGGTGCCGAGCCATTGGAAAGTGTGATGAAAAAGATCGAGGCTGAATTTCAGGGTGACTTGGGATTGGACTCCAATCCAGATGAGGCCGAACTCCGTGCATTCATGAAGCATATCCTCCCAGAAGTAGATGAATCAAGGGTCTATGTTTCGGATATCAAAAAATTAATTTCTTGGTATAAAATCATTCATGAGCAAATGCCTGAGGTTTTGCAGGCCTCTGATGAGAATTCCGAGGAAAAAGAAGCTGAATAACTTAGCTAAGGCCCGGTGAAACCGGGCTTTTTTGATTTATGAAAAATCCAGAATTGATCACAACAGCTTATTCATTAGCCAGAAAGCAATTTGATTTGCCGGAGATACCTGCACAATTTGATGAAGAGCAGGCGGTGAAAATTTTTGCCAAAGCAGTGGGGGAGCTATTGGATCGAGATTTGGAAAGGCTGCTTCAAATTTGCTATCGAATTGATCTTTCGGAGAAACGGTTAAAGGAAATCCTCCATGAATCTGCGCCGGATCAAGTGGCTGAGGATTTGGCTAGGGCGCTTTGGGAGCGACA
>JABXHZ010000048.1 GCA_013373335.1 Cyclobacteriaceae bacterium
GCTCTTCGAAATACGACCTTGTCTTTTTCAAAAAGTCTTTTTTGCAAATCGGAAACATCCGGGAGCTCAAGGAGTCTAACAAGCATATCTTTCATGGCAAAGAAGGGGTTAGATTATGAAATACCTGCGATCCTAGGATCCTACCAAAATGATCAAGCCACTGGATAGCCAAAAACTCCTGATTGCTTGTTCTGATAGCCAAGTTTGATGCTCGGGAACCTCCTACCCAAATTTTTTGAAAAGGAGCAGTTTGTAAGCTTTCAAGGCTTTTCCCTTCTCGAAACAGGACATATCGGATCGCTGGATCCAGAGGACCATCAAGTTCCAACCGGAGTTCTTGTCCTTCATTACTCAGGTCACGAACCTGAGGCATGCTGATTTCAACTTGCTGCCTAGGTTCAAATGCCGGTGGAAGCACGGGTTTATCATACAATTGATTTTTTAGTAATCCTGCTACATCTTGATTTTTGGTATAGAGCGATTTGGCAGAAAAATAAGAATTCCCTCCCAATGCAGGTAACGTACGAGTATAGGCTACCTGTCGGATTAATTCTTCCGGATCATTCCAAGCCACATCAGCATTATCGCGAATTTTGTAAGGCCCATTCCCTATGTAAATGGCCGTTCCAAAAGATCGCTCATTCCACCAGTCACTGAGTACTCGATAACTTGCCAAGGAATAATCCATACTCCAATAGAGCTGCGGAATCAGGTAATCGATCCACTGATTTTTCATCCAAGTCAAGGGATCGGCAAAAAGGTCATCATAATTGGTTTGCCCGGCTTGTGTAGCAGAACCATTTGGGTCTTTATCTTTATTTCTCCAAACTCCAAAAGGAGATATACCAAATTGAACCCAAGGTTTGGAAGCTTTAATCGTTTGATTTACCTCTTTTACCAAGGTATTTACATTTTCTCTTCGCCAATCGTCTATACTTTGCCCAGGATTCTTGAATTTTTGATAGGTTGCCTGATCGGGAAATTCTTGGTTGGCTACTTTATAGGGATAGAAATAATCATCAAAATGAATGGCATCCACATCATAATTAGCAACAACTTCCTGAATGATTTTTTTCAAATGCTCCTTGACTTCTGGCAAGCCGGGATTATAGTAAAATTTGGAGCCATACTTCAACATCCAATCCGGATGGAGGAAAAAATCATGATCTGGACTCAGAAACTCTGTTTTATCATCAAAAGTAGCCCGATAGGGATTTAGCCAAGCATGAAATTCCATTCCCCTTGCATGTGTTTCCTGAATCATCCAAGAAAGCGGGTTTTCTAGAGACTGGGGGGCTTTCCCTTCTTGACCGGTTAGGTATCGGGACCATGGGGCATAATTGCTTGGATAAAAAGCATCCCCTGCGGCACGGATTTGGACAATAGCAGCATTGAAGTTTAATCCCTGGTAATAATCCAGAAGCTTCAAAAAGTCAGCCTTTTGCTTTTCCCAGGAATCAGTTCCTGACTCCGGCCAATCAATATTCACCACTGTAGCTACCCAGAACCCTCTAAATTCCCGAACTGGCTCCGCTAATTCATAATCCAAAATGACAAAACCCCTTTTTTCAGCAAGTTCTTTTTGATCAGTTTGAGGACTTTCAATAGGCGGTTCGTCGGATTTGTCCTCTTCTTTTTCAGAAATAACTTGTTGGGTTTTACAGCCCGACACGAAAAACAGAAGCCCGAAAACAAGAAAAAGGGGTAAAAAATATCGATTCATAAATCAGAACTTAGGAAGGGGTTTAAGTTCAAGATCTGTAAGGTTTTTTCGGAGTTTATTCATAAAAGCATCCCCCGGATCGGTTTTAACAGTCCGGTAATCAGGATCTGCCTCTTTCCAGAGTGGTGTTTCCTGAAAAAGCTGGTATTCATGGTGACCGATCACATACTCAATGGCTGGGTATTTTCTTTTCAAATAGCGAATGAGTTGTTCGTTTGCAATCATTTGCTCCTCCGTGAGGGGAGAATCGGGCCCTCCTACATTTTCAATTCCTATTGCACAATAATTTAAGCCAATGGTATGTCTTGCAAAGGTGGTGTCAGGAAGTAACCGAAAAATTGTCCCGTCCCGGTCAATCAAGAACTGGCTCGACACATTGAGATTACTCGCGCCGGTTAGATCTTCTCTACCTCCTAAAGTTGGGCTGTCAAAGACATCAAAGGTCACTTCTATATTATCAATAGCTGTCCAATGGACAACTACCATTTGAGGTTTGATGGTAGCTGTTTCCTGATCCAAACCATGACGATCCTTTAGATATTGAATGGACAAAGCCTCTCGCTCAGCATTCCAGGTGATGGGTTTATCGAAAATCCGAAAGGTAGATTTGGGCGCGCAGGAAAAAATCAGGAGAGAGATTAGCCCCAAAGAAAGGGGGAATAGAAACCAGCTTTTCTTCATAGTGCAATCAAATTTCTAGATGAGCTAAACTACCCAGAAAATCGCATTTATTGGAAGAAAACAGAACATTATTTGCAAATGAGCATGATTTCTTCAGCCTTCTATTTTCCGTACTAGATTGACTAACTACAAGCACAGAAATCCGGGTTGTTTCCGGTTTTTACTTAAAAAAATGATTAAGCCCCACGCCCTTTTTCTTTTAATTCAATATCCGTCAAATCTTCGACTCGAATAGGCTTACCTTGTTCGATGGAATTACGAGCAGCAATACCTACCAAGATTGACATTGCTCCATCACGGCTTCCTGCCGATTGACGCCAAGGATCTGCCATATTCGGATCTTTGAAAAGCTTGTCCTTTAGCCGGGTATCTCCTCCTCCATGGCCACCTCCTCCATGAGGAATGACAATTTCTTCCCGTTTCCCAAAATTTTTGGTCAGATAAATCACATCTTCGGCTTGCTCATCCCAAGGCTGACGCTCCTTGATCCAAGCCTCCAAACGGCCTTTGGTTCCATTAAATGCAATTCGATATCCTTCATATGGTGAATACGTAGTCAGAGAATAACTGACTTGAACTTTATTTTTGTATTTGATTTGGACGGCCATTTTATCATAGATATCTACATCATCTCGAAACACACATCCATCTCTATCATATCCATCGTACTCGTAATTATCTACATATAGTTTCTTTAAATGCTCATTTCGGGTGATGTCCCAGAAAAAATCACACTCCCCTTTATGTGGGCAGGTTCTGCAATTTTTTCCTCGAAAAGGTCCGTTTTTTCCATAAAATTCCAATTTGCCATAGGCAAATACCTCCTCTGGATCTGAATCTATCCACCAATTCAACAAGTCGAAATGGTGGGTAGATTTATGTACCAATAAAGACCCTCCAAACTCTTTTCTCCGATGCCATCTTCGGAAATAATCAGCACCATGATAAATATCCAAATACCAATGAAAATCGACAGAAGTCAACTCTCCGATTTCCCCCGCTCGAAGGATCTCATACAATCGTTGACGATGGGGAGAATATCGATAGTTGAAGGTTACGATCAATTTTTTTCCAGACTTTCGTTCTGCATCCAAAATTGCTTGGCACTTGTATTCATCCGTAGTCATAGGCTTTTCGGATATCACATGTAGTCCTGCTTCTAATCCCATAATGATGTACTCATGGTGTGTACTATCCATCGTTGTCACAATAAGCACATCCGGCTTTGTCTCTTGAATCATCCTTGCTCCGTCCGTAAAAACTGGACAATCTACCCCAATGTATTCTTTGGCATACTTAAGACGTCCTTCATTGATGTCACTCAGTCCGACAAATTCCACCTGATCTCCGTAGGTTCGAACCACATCCCTTCCAAACATGGTTGTCCCCCTAATACCCGTCCCGATCAGAGCCAATCGCATTTTTTCTCCGGGGTTATTAAAAATTGATAAGGCTTCTGCCACTGGATGAATAAATAGGGAACCAGCAAGTAAGCTTCCAGAAAGTGCAATAAAATCCCTTCTAGATTGGGCGTTATTGGTATTCATGATTATTGGGTTTAAAGACGGACAACATCTAATATAAAAATCAAAATTGGGTACTCCCAACTTAACTTCTAAAACGATTTCATTTCGCCATTTTAACATTTAGCAAAACTTTCAATTCTACTTATTAGTATTTTTGAATATGAATCAAACAGCCACCTTGGAGCGAAACATCTCTATTAGCGGTCTTCTTCGGATAAGCAGACCGATCAATCTACTCTTGGTGGCTTTCACCCAGTTAATGACTGCCTATTTTTTAATAGAAAGCAGTCCTGCAGGAACTCCTGTGCTGGAAGATTTCCGTCTTTATCTCTTGATACTTTCCACACTGCTTATCACAGCAGCTGGCTACATGATCAACGATTATTACGACGTTAAAATCGATTATGTCAACCGTCCTGAGGAAGTAATTATCGGAAAAGGAATAAAGCGAAGGGTCGTTCTTTTTCTTCATACTCTTTTCAATTTCGCGGGAATTGGCCTAGGATGGATTGTTTCTCCGAGGATTGCATTGGTTAATTTCTTCGCTGCTTTTTTACTTTGGCTTTACAGCAATAGATTAAAAAGGGAACCATTCATAGGCAACTTAACGGTAGCTTTCTTAACAGGCTTATCAGTTTTTTTGGTCGCCATCTATTACCAGAAAAATGAGCTTCTAATACTCACCTACGCTATTTTCGCTTTTTTTCTGAACCTTATTCGGGAAATCATCAAAGACATCGAGGACCGAACAGGAGATAGAAAACACGGGTGCCGCACACTTCCCATTGTATTCGGCTTTCGGAAAACCAAACAAATCATATTCATTATCGCGGCAAGTTTTGTAAGTGCCATTTTGATCGTAACCATGGAGTTGAACGAGCCCCGCCTGTTTTATTATTTTGGCGTTCTGGGGATTTTTTTCCTTTGGTTTATGAGGAAGGTTTATGAATCTGACCGAAAGTCCCACTTTACACAACTTAGCACTTACGCCAAAATCCTGATGCTTTTGGGTACACTTAGCATGGGCCTTCTTTAATAACAGAAAGCTTATTTTTTTAGCAATTCTTTATTAATTGGGGTATTTTTATGAAAATTTCACAAAAATGTCCCGGCAGCAAACAATTGTTATCAAAATCGGCTCCAATGTCCTGACTCAATCCAATGGGCTGCCGGATTTATCCCGAATGGAGCATTTGGTGGAAGAAATTATGACGCTTCAAAAAGCGGGTAAAAAAGTAGTTTTGGTAAGTTCAGGAGCAGTTGCTTTTGGAAAACAAAATGTCCCTATTTCAGAAAAATTAAACCCAGTACTAAAAAAGCAAATTTGGGCTGCAACTGGACAAATTCGTCTAATTCATGAATACCAACGGCTTTTCCAAGAAAACTATAATCAAGCCATCGCACAGATTTTGGTGACCAAGGAAGACTTCCGCGACCGAAAGCATTTCTTAAATATGAAAAGCTGCATGGAAGCTTTACTCCAGCAGAACATCATCCCCATTGTCAATGAAAATGACACGGTTACCATCACCGAATTAATGTTTACCGATAATGATGAATTAGCCAGTCTCACCGCTGCCATGATTAATGCCGATACCTTGCTATTATTGACCAATGTGGATGGGATTTATACAGGAAACCCGGACGATCCTGACTCAGAATTGATAGAGACCATTCATGGTTCTACGTCCCAAATTTCCTCCTACATTACGGCCTCCAAATCTTCATTTGGACGGGGTGGCATGCTCAGTAAATTTGCCATGGCTAAAAAATCAGCGGATTTAGGCATTGAAGTACTCATTGCCAATGGTAAAAAAGAAGGGATTTTGATTGATTTCCTTCACCAGAATTTACGTTGCACCAAATTCGAAGCAAAGCGGAAAAAGCAAGCTGCAAAAAAATGGCTCGCACACGGAACCCATTATTACAAAGGAGAGATTTTCATCAATGAAGGAGCAAAAAAGTCGCTGACTTCCTCTGTGATCCGAAGCCTTTTACCCATAGGAATCAGTCGAATCAAAGGAGAATTTTCCAAAGGAGATATCCTATTAGTCCGAGATGAGCAGGGACATCAAATAGGTTTGGGGAAGGCTGCCTATTCTTCGAAAGCTGCACATGAAAAAATAGGCCTGAAGAACCAAAAACCAATTATTCATTACGATTACCTCTACCTTTTTGACCATGACTGATTTCAAACCTCTATTTCAAAAAGTAAAAAAATCAAGCAGAAAACTAGCTTCTCTGGAAGACAGCCAAGCCCAGAAAATCTTGTTTGATTTAGCGGATTTAATGATCAGTCAATCTGAGTTCTTAATCCGGGAAAATCAAAACGATCTCGATAGGATGGAACAAACCAATCCCATGTATGATAGATTAGCACTTTCTCAAGAACGAATAGAAGGAATGGCCCATGAAATACAGCAAGTCGCTCAACTTCCCAGTCCATTACATGTTTCTTTGGAAGAAAAAGTTCTCCCAAATGGACTTTTCTTAGAAAAAATCACTGTCCCTCTCGGGGTTGTCGGGATCATTTATGAAGCCCGTCCAAATGTGACTTTTGACGTTTTTTCATTGGCCTTGAAATCCGGAAATGGGCTGATTCTCAAAGGGGGTTCGGATGCTGATTTTTCCAACCGGGCGATCATGTCTTTGATTCATCAGGTACTTCGAAGGTTTGGTGTCCCAAGTGATGCTTTTCTGCTGTTACCGGCTGACCGAGAGGCCACAAAAGCCCTCTTGGAGGCTGTTGATGAAATAGATGTGATTATTCCTCGAGGTTCTCAAGGACTCATCAATTATGTTCGGCAACATTCAAAAGTTCCCGTGATTGAAACGGGTGCCGGTATTGTACACACCTATTTGGATGAAGATGCGGATTTGGAAAAAGCGAAAGCAATCATTCATAATGCCAAAACCCGACGACCAAGCGTCTGCAATTCCTTAGATTGTTTGCTCATTCATGAAAAACTTTTGTCTAGCCTTTCTGAAATTATTGAACCTCTTTTGAATAGCGGGGTAAAAGTCTATGCAGATGAAAAAGCATTTGCCTTCTTACCGAAAAATCCCCTCATTCAAAAAGCGGAACCGAGCCACTTTGGAACAGAATTTTTAAGTCTTCAGCTCGCTATCAAAACTGTCGAAAATCTTGATGAGGCTCTGGAGCATATTTCTACCCATTCTTCCCGGCATTCGGAAGCGATTATTTCGGAAAACCAGGAAAGTTTAAACCGATTTTTAAAGGAAGTGGATGCAGCAGCTGTGTATGCAAATGCCTCCACAGCCTTTACCGATGGAGCTCAGTTTGGATTAGGGGCAGAAATTGGCATTTCTACACAAAAACTTCATGCCCGTGGCCCAATGGCTTTACGGGAATTAACCAGCTATAAGTGGATTGTTCGAGGAAATGGGCAAATCCGTGTTTAAGATTTTTGGGCGTGCCGCTTAATCAAGACTTCCATTACTTCGTCCAATTCGATTTCTTTCGCTTCCAACAAAACCAAGTAATGGAAAAGCAAGTCTGCCGCTTCCCCTAAAAAAAGATCTTTGTTGTCATCCTTAGATTCGATAACGATCTCGACCGCTTCTTCCCCAACTTTCTGTGCCACCTTATTGATTCCTTTGGCAAAAAGGGAGGCGGTATAAGATTTATCAGATGGGTTGTTTTTCCGATCCTTAATTATCGACCGAAGTTGATCGATAAAACCTGTTTTAGATGAATTCACTTCAAAAAAACAAGTATCGGCTCCTGTATGACAAACCGGGCCTTTCGGGTGGGCTTTGATCAAAATTGAATCCCCGTCACAGTCAATAGCCAGTGAAACCAACTCCAAAAAATTACCCGAGGTCTCCCCTTTGGTCCACAATCTGTTTTTGCTCCGACTAAAAAAAGTAACCCTCCCCGTTTCTTGGGTTTTGGTTAAGGCTTCTTCATTCATATAGCCCTGCATGAGCACTTTCCCACTCACAGCATCCTGCACAATTGCCGGCACCAAGCCGTTCATTTTATTGAAGTCGATATTCATGTTTTTTCTTTTTTTGAGCAGAAATACAATGGAAATACTTTTGAAATAATGCCCGATAAATCTGGCAGAAATAATTAAACCTGGATTTAACTCGAACTATTTCATCCTGACTTGTCAGGATGTATTTCCATTTTTTTTCAATCGTATTTCTAATTATTTCCTAATACTAATTCCCTCCCCAATCAAATATTCTTTCAATTCAGGAATAGGAATTTCTTTAAAATGGAAAATACTTGCCGCCAAAGCCGCATCCGCTTTTCCAAAGGTAAAGACATCCTTGAAATGTGGCATACTTCCCGCTCCTCCTGAAGCAATAACTGGAATTGATAAAGCCGAAGAAATCTCAGCTGTCAGTTCATTGGCAAACCCTGACTTGGTTCCATCATGGTCCATGGAGGTTAATAAAATTTCACCTGCTCCCCTTTCTGCTACCTCTTTGGCCCATGCTTGGGTTTTAAGTAAAGTCGGTTTGCGTCCTCCATGTGTATGCACAAAATCTATCCCGTCCATATTACGGGTATCAATGGCTACCACTACGCATTGAGAACCGAACTCTCTCGCCATCTCATCAATGACACCAGGATTTTTTACCGCTGCGGAATTTATGGAAATTTTATCCGCTCCTGCTCCTAACAGTACTTTTACATCTTCTACTGTAGAAATACCTCCTCCGACTGTAAATGGAATATTAATTGACTTGGCTACCTTGGTCACCAAATCCGCCAAAGTCTTCCGCTTATCTACGGTAGCAGTAATATCCAAAAACACCAGTTCGTCCGCTCCTTCATCGGAGTATATTTTTGCCAACTCAACTGGATCTCCTGCATCCCGTAATTGCACAAAATTAACTCCCTTGACGGTGCGGCCGTCTTTTATATCAAGGCAAGGAATAATTCGTTTGGTTAGCATACGATTGAAATAAATAGAAATAAGTAGGTACTGAAAGTTTGGGAAATATTTCGCGAAGCATATTTCTATCAAGAATTAAATGCTGCTAGCTCGTCCAAACTCACTTTCCCTTCATAATAGGCTTTTCCGACTATCGCTCCATAAACACCGGTTTTTTGGAGCTCCTCTAAGTCTTTAACTGAAGAAACGCCACCACTAGCGATCAACTTCAGCTCAGGGATTTCTTGTATAATCTCTCGGTATAAGTCCACCGAAGGCCCTTGCAATAAGCCGTCCTTCGCAACATCGGTACAAATCACATAGCGAATTCCTTTTTCAACATAGCTTTTGATAAAAGGAATCAAATCGACCGAAGTAGTCTCCTCCCAGCCACCAACAGCTATTTTTCGGTTCTTTGCATCAGCTCCGAGGATGATTTTTCCCGAGCCATACTTCATAATCCATTCATCAAAGAGCAAAGGATTTTTCACTGCTATACTCCCACCCGTCACCTGCTTTGCTCCTAAGGAAAATGCCTTTTCGATTTCGGAGTCTGACTGAATTCCTCCACCGAAATCCACTTGTAGATTCGTTCCTTCACAAATTCCCCTCAATACTTCTCCATTTATGATTTTTTTGGCTTTCGCGCCATCTAAATCAACTAAATGAAGACGCTGAATCCCGGCATCCTCAAATCGTTTAGCCATTTCGAGGGGATCATTATGATATTCTTTTTTGCTGCTATAATCGCCCTGACTTAAGCGAACGCACTTACCATCTATAAGGTCTATGGCGGGAATAATGAACATATTTTAGATACAAGAGCCAAGATTCAAGAATCAAGACTGTTTGATTTAAGGGTTACGGATATGTGTTTTTTGTGGTCTCGACTCCGCTCGACCTGACCACAAAACATTGTCAGGCTGAGCGGAGTCGAAGCCTAATAAAATAACTAGACTACTATTTAAATACTTAGAAAATTACTCAACAACTTTTCTCCAACAGTACTGCTTTTCTCTGGGTGGGCCTGAATCGCCCAATAATTATCCCGATGAAGAATGGCTGTAAAATCATGAATGTAATGGGTAGTAGCAATGGTCACCTCACTTAATTCCGCATAGTAGCTGTGTACATAATATAAAAACTTTGGATCGGGTAAATCCTTTAACAAGGGGTTTTCAGCCAAGTTTTCAATTTCATTCCATCCCACATGAGGAACTTTGAATTCTTGGGAATTTTCTGGAATAAAGCGTTTTACCTTCACTGGAAAAATACCCAAACATTGGGTGTCATTTTCTTCTGAATGTTCACAGAGCAATTGCAAACCCAAACAAACCCCCAAAAAGGGCTGCTTAATGTCCCGAATGATTTGATCCAAGCCTCTAGATTTGAGGTAAGTCATGGCAGAACTAGCCTCTCCTTGCCCAGGAAAAATCACTTTATCTGCTGATCTGATTTTTTCTGGATCATCCGTCAATTCAGCATCAGCGCCCAAACGCTCTAAGGCGTAAAGGACTGATTGAACATTACCTGCGTTGTATTTGATTACAGCTACTTTCATTTTTTAGTCAAAAGGGAGAAATACAATAGAAATAAGCCCCGGTCCCCTGGGGCGAAATAATTAGAAATATTTCTACCTTATTTGATCCTGACTTGTCAGGATGTATTTCAATCATATTTCCAAGCACTACTAATTAGCTTTTATTTTACCTTACTTTCAGCTAACATCTCCTCCAATACCGATTCTATTTCCGGAATGGAATTGTATAGTTGCTCATAACTTTCGATCACGAAATACTTGTCCTGGAATTTATTTTTCCAATATTCCTGATTCATGATCCTTCGAACATCGTATGGATAGTGAGCCGGTTCGTCAGAAAGGCTAAATTTGGTTTCACCGGCCGAACTCAAGATACCTGCACCATAAATTTTCAATTTTCCCTCTTCCCGAATCAAACCGAACTCAATGGTAAACCAATAAATCCGACTTAATAACTGAATTGCCCAAGGATCATCGATGTACTTCAAGGCAATCCCTGACAACTGCTCTAAGAAGTCCACATAAGGCTGATTTGTCAACATAGGCATGTGGGCAAAGGCATCATGGAACATATCTGGCTCTTCGAGATAGTCCAATTGATCCATGGTCCGCAACCATGTAGAAGAAGGAAAACGTCTATTATTCAGCAAACCAAAGAACAAATCATCATCAATCAAGCCTGGAACAACCTGCACTGCCCAGCCTGTGGTTTCAGCCAAAATTTCGTTCAACTCCTCAAAGTTGGCAATGCGATCAGCAGTGAATTTGACTGTCTTTACCCCATCCAAATAGGCCTGAGAAGCAGCCTCTGGCAAATTCGGCATTTGACGCTCAAAAAGGATTTTCCAAACCTTGAAATCCTCTGGAGTGTAGGCTACGTAGTCCTGTTTCAGATCCTGTAATCTCGGGTCGCTAAATACCCAGTCTTTTGGTTTATCAGTCATCGTTTTCGTATTTGGGTTTATACTTATCTAACTTGTAATTCTCTCTTGGGTTTCAACTCCTTATTTTTCTTAACCCTCCGAGGGTTGCGCGTATTTTAACAAAAAAGCCTATCCCTGAATCGGAATAGGCCTTCATATCGTTTTCCAAAAAAACATACTCATCCTATTCCATCATTGATGATAGTAGTGAGAGTGATGAATATACGTTCTTGGAGTTGGATTCATGTTACGAATTTAATGAGCTAAGCGCCTGATTGCAAAATTATTTTACAGCAAGTCGAAAGTTTTTCTTTTTTCGAAGATTTCTCTAATCCAAGCGGTTAATCGGGCACTTTGTGCAAAATCAAGTGTCTGCTGACCATCAGAAAAAGCTTTCTCTGGAATTTCATGGGATTCGTAAATTACCCCGTCGGCTCCTGCCATAACACCTGCCAAAGCCATCTGAGGCACATAAGCCCGAATCCCAATCCCATGAGAAGGATCCACAATCACCGGAAGATGAGACTTAGCTTTCAAAATCGGAATCGCATTAAGATCCAAAGTATTGCGGGAAGCCTTTTCATAGGTTCGGATACCGCGTTCACAGAGAATCAGTTTTTCATTACCTCCAGAGAAAACATATTCTGCAGACTGAAGCAATTCCTCTATTGTCCCAGAAATCCCTCGCTTGATCATCACGGCTTTGTCCACTTTCCCGAGTTCGTCCAGTAGGTTGAAGTTTTGTGAGTTTCGAGCGCCCACTTGATAGATATCTACATAAGGGTACATCTCCTTTATTTGGGAGGTTTGCATCACCTCGGTAACGATCTTGATCCCTGCCTCGGAAGCAATGGAATGCCAAAGTTTGAGTCCATCGATACCCATACCCCGGAAAGCATAAGGGGAAGTTCGTGGTTTAAATACTCCGCCTCGCATCATGCGGATGCCATTTTCGACACAATGATCGACGACTTTTCGGATTTGCTCCTCTGATTCAATGGAGCATGGCCCGGTGATAATGGCCATCTCCCCATCTTTGATAAATACTCCATCACCCAAGTCGATAGAGGTCGGCTTAGCCTTCCATTTTTTGGAAACCAACTTGTATTCATCAGAGACGATGTGAATATCCCGAATACCATCTAATTGGCCGATCTTCCGGATATCAAATTCCTTCTTGCCTATACCAATAATATAATCCCCCAATTGGGTCTTTACTTCAGTGGTTTTATAGCCGATTCCATTGACCTTTTCGATCAAATTTTCCTTTTGCTTGATGGAAATATCGGGTTGTAATTGAATAATCATGGAGAAGTACGAGTTACGAATTACGATTTACGAGACTTTGCAAATCTTTTAGGTTAATGATTAGAAAACGTTTGATTTGGAAAATTTTCCAATGTTCAAATATTTCAATTTTTCAATATAGAGTGTAGGTAATGCTTAATATCCTGACTCAAATTTGTTGACTCTTTGATTTTTTTTATAAAAGCCGAACCGATAATGGCTCCATTGCTATAATTGGAGGCAGTGGTAAAGGTTTCCGCATCGGAAATCCCGAAACCAATCAATCGAGGGTTTCTCAAATTCATCGCTTTTACCCGTTTGAAATAAGCGATTTGCTCCTCACTGATTCGGCTTTTTGCTCCGGTAATGGAATGAGAAGAAACCATGTAAATAAA
>JABXHZ010000378.1 GCA_013373335.1 Cyclobacteriaceae bacterium
AGCTGGAGACCAAGTCAAGTTTCAAGACGATTTGCAACAAGTTCAAACCTTGGATTTGATTGATTTGTATCAAGAAGCAAACTATGTTGGGAAAGCTGAGATCGTTCCGATTCCTTCATCCGATTCGGATTCATCTACTTCCAATTATCTCTTGATAGGAAGTGCCTTATTCGCGGCATTTATGGGATTTCTTTTTCTTTATGTGAAATTATTCCCTTCCAAAAGTCAATTTCTGAAGCGAATTTTTCCCTCCCATCTGTCCCAGCTAGAGCAGAATAAAATTTTTTTAAGTCAGGAATTTGAGGAAAGTTGGAAAGATTTACTTTTTTATCAGGGAAAAGATCTAGCTGTGGAGGACCTAGACAAAATCCTTAAAATCGATTCCCTCTCTTCTTTAGAAAATAAAAAGGTTCGACGCTCTCGATTAGTGAAAGAGATCAATCAATACAGTGAACATAAGTGGGGCTTTCAATTGATTAAGCGAAAACGAAACCCGAATGACAAGCGGTATTTTTTATATGAAATCCACGAAGTGAAATAAGCCCTTTTGCAAATTCCAATTCAAGGGTTTTTTGAAATCAGCTGATAGTTTTTTCACCTAATTGTTACCTATTTTCAGATAACTTCAAAGTTCATGTGTCCGATTTTCAGGATGAATGATACCCAATGCTTATTAGTTTATTGGCATTTACTTAGTTTTACCTGATAATTGCATTATTTACATATTTATTGTAATTAGCTGATAATGAAAGGTTTTTTATTTCATAAAAAATAGGTAACGAATCATGTTACCTAATTTACCTGATTTTATTATCTTAGTTTTCAATGGTAATTATTTTTGTGCCATTCTTTGAATTATGGTTTTTGCTTTTAAATCTTTTATGAATTTCCGTTTCGGAATATTGATCTTTTTCATCGGACTGGGGCTCTGCCAAAGTGCACAGGCTTCCCAGTCCGTTCATTTACGTTTTACCCCTCACGAGATTCCTTTGATTTCGGATTTTGGGGTGTTTGAGCCTTATTTCTCTAAAGATCAACTCCTTGCTTTAGATAGTATTTCCTACTTACCTTTTTCTACGGTAGACTTAATAAAAGATGAAAGCGGACTTTATGCCTTTTCCAGCTGCCATTTAAATGTGTACAAATGGAATGGTATAAAATGGAAGGATTTGTATCGCTATGATAATAAAGGTTATACCTGCGGAAGTCGATTTTTCATTAGAGAGGGGAAGATTTATGCATTTGGAGGTTATGGCTATTGGCACAATCATTCCGATTTGCTGAATTTTGATTTGGAGACGGGATCCTGGTCTTTGTTGACCCCGAAGAATCAGCCAATGGATTACCACACAAGTATAACTGCATTAGCGCCTGAGGGAGTTTTTTTGTTTTCAGGAAGATATTATAATAAACGAATTCATAAGGAACCGAAATTCGAAACTGGAGGATATTATTTGGATTGGAAGGATTTTGCTTGGAAGAGGGTGTCTACAGGAGGATTGATAAGTGAAATTTACGAGGATCAGAAATTTAGAATAGCCCATGATAGTGACGCAATTATTGAAAGCGATCATTACTTAGCTTTCATTGCATTTGATCAAAATACTCGAACCGGATTCTTAATCTTTGATAAAGCGCAACAGGAGTTTCGGTTTATTCGATATCAATTAGATGCTCAAGTTTTCAATACGGTTTCTTGGATGTTGCAAGAAGGAGATCAGGTAAAATTTCAGGCTGGGAAAAATGAGCTTTACGAATTTGATTTTGCCGATCTCTATGCCAAAGGCGATGTGGTAGGAAAGGCTGAGATTCTTCCTATTGAATCCGAGCAAATTGACGAAATCCGTCGGGATTACCTCCTGATTATCAGTGTGGTTTTAATTATAACAGGTATCGTCCTTTTCATCATGGTTCAAAATGCGCTTGCGAAAATTTCCCCTGAAGAGGAAGAATCAATTGCATCCAACTCAGCCAAACTATCAAATACAACTATTGGATCGAATGGCATCATCCATCAATTCCAGGAATTTGAAGGACAGCTGCTGACTGTAGAAGAACTGGATCAAGTATTGGATATTGCGCATCTTCCAAATCCGGATCACAAGAAAGTGAAGCGATCCCGACTGATCAAAGAAGTCAATCAACATAGTCAGGCAACTTGGGGACATCCTTTGATTACCCGAAAAAAAAACCCGGAGGATAAGCGTTACTTATTATACCAAATCAGTAAAACGAAAAATTCAGAGAAATAATAAACAAAGCCTAAAACTTACACACTCACACTTGATTTATAAAATTGCCAATAGGGAATATGTTTAACTATCTCAAACGAGTTTTTACAGGACAAAAGACAGTTCGAAAGACCATCAAGGGACAGGTCTATACCTTTCGGTATGAAGGAAAACCGGTATTCTTCGATCCTATTCAAATGTTAACCGATTTAAATTACCGAATGGAAGATGAGAGTGTTCAGCGGCTTTCCTATCAATTTAAAATTGACCCGCTTCCTACCTTTTTCACCCTTCCTGCAGAATCAGATGCTCCTCCCGTGACCTGTTCGGTTGGAGTAGGGGAAAAGGAATTGCATGTTTCACGCCATACCTATAAAATCTCCAATTTCCCGG
>JABXHZ010000202.1 GCA_013373335.1 Cyclobacteriaceae bacterium
ATGAGAAATATCTTCATTTGGAGCGAAAAACAAAGTCCTCAGATCAAATACTGCTGAAACCATAATTACCCCATTTAGCGCATAGCCATTTCCAAGAAGGTAATTCATTACCCCGGCATTTCGAAAAGTCCCATAACTTTCCCCCAGAATATACTTTGGAGAATTGAGCCTATCATACTCTTTCAAAAATTGCATAATAAATAAACTCACGCTTCGGATATCCTGATCTACACCCCAAAAATCTTTTCCAGTGGCCTCTCCAATTGGAACAGACAAGCCAGTCCCAACTGGGTCCATCATGACCACATCAGCCACATCCAAAATAGAAAACTCATTATTTACCAACTGGTAAGGAGCAGCTTGATTGTAATTAGGATCGTCTACTACAATCCTCCTTGGACCCATAATCCCTAAATGCAACCAATAAGAAGAGGATCCTGGACCTCCGTTGTAAGCAAAAACAATCGGGCGGTTTTTCTCAGGGTTTTTCTTGAAATACGCCGTAAAGCCAAAAAGGGCAATCGGCTTATTATTTTCATCTTTCAATTCTAAAGTCCCGGCATGAGACTTGAGATCAATCGATTTTCCGTCAATTGTGACAGAAATATCCGACTCAAAAACTTCTGCTTTAGGATCGGATTTGGAGTCTGATGAGGCAGGAGCCTCTTGAGCCATTGTTGGAATCAAAAGGACAAAAATCAACCCCACAGAAAGTGTAATTTTTTTCATAGTGATTTATAGAGTCTTGAATTTCAAAATATTTTTTCTCCTCCAAAAGGAGTTGTAATCTAGGAAAGATAGGCAAAAACCGCCGTGCTGACTAAATCAGGCAGGTAGGATTTTTCATCTATTTGATAAAAAGACCAGTTTCAATTTTCTATTCCAAAGCTTCTCTCAATTCCTTACCTTTGCAACTTACCAGCTTAAGGACATGATTTTCTTCTTCGAATCACCCCAAAAAGTAGTCTACGCCGTACAGACCCCTCAACCTTTCGCACCCGAAGACATCGAAAAACTCAAGTGGCTTTTTGGTGAAGCTCAGCAAATTGAGCAGGCTTCATTATCCGGTAATTATGCCGGCCCTCGCAAAGAAATGATCACCCCTTGGTCTACCAATGCGGTGGAAATCACGGCTAATATGGGCATTCCAGGAATTCAACGAATCGAGGAATTTTTCCCTCTTGAAGATGAGAGTTCCATTGACTCCATGCTGCAACACGCCTACCATGGGCTCGATCAAGATATTTTCGATATCCATTTGGAACCAGCTTCCATTGAAAACATCACAGATATCGCAGCTTATAATGAGCAGGAGGGGCTAGCACTTAGTGAAGAAGAAATCACCTATTTGGAAAAAGTATCGAAACAATTGGGACGTCCATTGACGGATTCAGAAGTTTTTGGGTTTTCCCAGGTTAACTCCGAGCATTGCCGTCACAAGATCTTCAACGGAACCTTCATCATTGACGGTGAAGAAAAACCTAAGACACTTTTTCAACTCATCAAAGAAACTTCAAAGCAGCATCCAAACCGAATTGTATCTGCTTATAAAGACAATGTCGCTTTTATTCAGGGACCTAAAGCCCAACAGTTTGCACCCAAAACCCAACACCAAGCTGATTTCTTTGAGACTAGAGAGATTGACACAGTAATTTCCCTAAAGGCAGAAACTCATAATTTCCCTACTACTGTAGAACCCTTTAATGGTGCGGCAACCGGTTCGGGAGGTGAAATCAGAGATCGTCTAGCAGGTGGTACCGCCTCTATTCCTTTGGCAGGAACGGCAGTTTATATGACTTCCTATCCACGTTCAGAAAAAGGAAGAAGCTGGGAAAAGAATTTACCTGAGCGGCCTTGGCTTTATCAGACCCCAATGGATATTTTGATCAAGGCTTCCAATGGTGCGTCTGATTTCGGAAATAAATTTGGTCAGCCTTTGATTTGTGGGTCTCTATTGACATTTGAACATGATGAAGGAGAAAAGCATTATGGCTTTGATAAAGTCATCATGTTGGCAGGAGGAGTTGGATTTACCAATGCTCGGTATGCGAAGAAAGAAGAGCCTGGAGCCGGAGATCAAATTATCGTCATGGGTGGAGATAATTACCGAATTGGTATGGGAGGCTCCGCTGTTTCTTCTCTGAATACCGGAGAAGTTTCAAGTTCCCTTGAACTCAATGCCGTTCAACGCTCCAATCCGGAGATGCAAAAGCGTGTTTCCAATGTCATCCGGGCCATGGCCGAAAGCGATGATAATCCGATAATCTCCATTCATGATCATGGAGCTGGAGGGCACCTGAATTGTCTTTCTGAATTGGTGGAATCTACCGGAGGAACCATTCACATGGATAAACTTCCGATAGGTGACCCTACCCTTTCTGCTAAAGAAATCATTGGAAATGAATCCCAGGAAAGGATGGGCTTAGTCGTTGCTCCAAAAGATATCCCTACCCTATCCCAATTGGCCGCAAGGGAAAGAGCACCATTTTATGTCGTCGGTGAAACTACCGGCGATATGCACTTCAAATTTGAGAATCAAAAAACTGGAGAAAAACCAGTGGATTGGGATTTGGCCTACATGTTTGGCTCATCACCCAAAACCATTTTGGAAGATAAGAAAGCAAACACCCAATTCGCCGAACCAGCCTATTCTGCAGATCAACTAGCGGAATACATTCGCGAAGTTTTGCAATTGGAAGCTGTAGCATGTAAAGATTGGCTCACAAACAAAGTGGACCGTTCAGTTACCGGAAGAGTAGCCACCCAACAAACAGTGGGTGAAATCCAACTTCCACTGAACGATGTGGCTGTGATGGCCCTAGATTTCACGGGTAACAAAGGTATCGCCACTTCGATTGGACATGCTCCAGTGGCGGCTTTGACAGATCCTGAAGTGGGGAGTCGATTGGCGATTGCAGAAGCATTGACCAACTTGGTTTTTGCTCCTATTGAAGGAGGATTACAAGGTGTTTCCTTGTCGGCAAACTGGATGTGGCCAGCAAAAAATCAAGGTGAAAATGACCGATTGTACCGAGCAGTTCAAGCTTGTTCTGATTTTGCAATAGCCTTAGGAATCAACATCCCAACTGGAAAAGACTCCCTTTCCATGACCCAAAAATATCCAGATGGAAAAGTGGTTTATGCACCGGGAACGGTGATTATTTCGACTGTTGGAGAATGCTCAGACATAAAGAAAACTGTTCAGGCAGCTCTTAAGGCAGAAGAAGGAAGTAAAATTTATTACCTGGATTTTTCCAAGGATGAGTCCAAACTTGGAGGTTCTAGTTTTTATCAAGTCTTGAATAAGATCGGAGCCGAGGTTCCAGATGTAAAAGATGCTGATTATTTCAGTCATGCTTTTATGGCTGTCCAGAAATTAATTGAGCAAGGATTGGTATTGGCAGGGCACGACATTTCTTCAGGAGGTTTGATCACAGCCCTACTCGAAATGTGTTTCCCTAATCAAGGAACAGGAATTAAAGTCAAAACAGATCGACTGAAAGAAAAAGATATCATTAAGGCCCTTTTTGCAGAAAAACCAGGCATTCTAATTCAAATTAAAGAAGTGGAAAAAGTTAGGTCAATTCTAGACAATTATGGAATCGACTACATTTCCTTAGCTGATGTCATCTCTGAACCAACACTTTCCATCCCAGAAATCGGATTGAATCTTGGTATCGAAGGGCTCCGAGACAGCTGGTATAAATCCTCCTATTTGCTTGACAGAAAACAAAGCGGAGAAAAATTAGCAAAAGACCGATTTGAGAATTATAAGAACCAGCCCCTCCAGTATGAATTTGCTGAAGGCTGGACAGGCAGCTATTCAAATGCTGGAATTGATCCTTATAGAAAAGAAAAAGGTAAAGCAAAGGCTGCTATAATCCGGGAAAAGGGAGTCAATGGAGATCGCGAAATGGCCTATTCCTTATGGCTTGCTGGGTTTGAGGTGAAGGATGTTCATATGACAGATTTGATCGCTGGAAGAGAGAATCTAAGCGATGTTCAAATGATTGTATTTGTGGGTGGATTCTCCAATTCTGACGTATTGGGTTCTGCAAAAGGATGGGCAGGCGCTTTCCTTTACAATGAAAAAGCAAAGCAAGCCTTGGACAATTTCTATGCAAGACCCGACACGCTCAGCCTCGGAGTATGTAATGGATGCCAACTAATGGTAGAATTGGGACTTGTAGGCAATACCGGAAGCACTAGAGCCAAAATGCTTCATAATGAAAGCCATAAGTTTGAATCGGCTTTTGTCAATGTGAGTATTCCTGAAAATGATACTGTCATGCTAAAAAGTCTGGCAGGACAACGATTAGGTGTTTGGGTAGCACACGGAGAAGGAAAATTCCAGCTTCCTGAGTCAGAATCCAACTACCATATTGGCATGAAATATAGCTACGAAGCCTATCCTGGAAATCCTAATGGATCGGATTATGCAGTAGCAGGTATCGCATCCAAAGACGGTCGACATTTGGCAATCATGCCGCACATAGAACGTAGTTTAAAACCTTG
>JABXHZ010000394.1 GCA_013373335.1 Cyclobacteriaceae bacterium
GGAGACTTAAGTGTTTGGAAAGGAATTGCTCAGGATGCCATCATCATGAATATTGATGACCTCCTTTGTGTAGGAGCTATTAACAATATTTTGGTTTCGTCCACGATTGGAAGGAACAAGAACCTTATTCCGGGAGAAGTTATATCAGCCATCATCCAAGGCACTGAGGAAGTCTTACAAATGCTTCGAGACAATGGGGTGAACGCCATTCTAACCGGAGGAGAAACGGCTGACGTTGGAGACTTGGTTCGAACGGTAATTGTAGACAGCACTGTGACTTGCCGAATGCCTCGAGAGGAAGTAATTTCAAATGATCGAATCCAGGCAGGTGATGTCATTGTAGGATTGGCTTCCTATGGCCAAGCAAATTATGAAACTGAATATAATGGAGGGATGGGAAGTAATGGATTGACTTCTGCCCGCCATGATGTTTTCAATAAGCTATTAAAAACTAAGTATCCGGAATCCTTCGATCCAGCAGTGCCTGATGAATTGGTTTACACCGGAAAATACAATTTGACCGATCCTGCTCCGGGTGCTCCGGTAGACATGGGTAAATTAGTCCTCTCTCCTACTCGAACCTATGCCCCTATCATGGCAGATGTGTTGAATTATCTTCGACCACATATTCATGGATTGGTTCACTGCTCTGGAGGAGCCCAAACCAAAGTGCTACATTTCGTAGACAACCTCCACATCATCAAGGATGATTTGTTTGAAACGCCCCCTCTTTTCCGAATCATACAAGAAGAAAGTGGCACGGATTGGAAAGAAATGTATAAGGTCTTCAACATGGGTCACCGGATGGAAATTTACTTGGATGAGCGCTACGCAGAGGAAATTATCGATATCGCTGAATCCTATGGTATAGAGGCAAAAATTATCGGACGGGTGGAGCCCTTTGAAGGTAAAAAAGTAACGATCCAAAGTCCATTTGGAACCTTTGAATATTAATCCATGGCTGAAAAAACTGCATTGAAAAAATTTGGAAAGGTCCTGCTTGGGATCTTTCTTTTTTTAGTGTTTTTGGCAGTTGCAACTATCACTCGGGTCGACCGAAGCCCGATAGACGATCAGGATTTTTATCAAGAGACTTTTCAAAATCTGGAAACCCTCCCGATGCAGAGCAGTCAAGGAGAAGCATGGTTGGCAGGATGGGGGAAAACCAACATGACTCCTCCCGAACCCGTGGATTTGGTAGGCTATGCTCCTCGGGGTCCTTATGAATTTGTAGAAGACAGCAGCTTTGTCAAAACAATCCTTTTAAGTAATGGAAAAAATCATGTTGCTTGGCTGAGCTACGAATTATTGATCGTTCATCCCTATTTGGCAAAGTTTGTCGAATCGGAAATCAAAAGCCAATTCCCGGAAATTGATCAGGTGATTTTTACTGCAACGCATACCCATTCAGGAATGGGAGGATACATGCCTGGACCTGTTGGAGAATTCGCTTTTGGTGGGTTTCAAGAAGAAATCATCCAATTGATCAGTCAGCGAAGTTTAGAAGCCATTGAACAGGCTCAAAGCAATCTAGATACCGTTTCTATCAACTTCCGGAAGGCTGATGCTGGGAAATTAGTTGCTAACCGATTTGTCAAAGATGGACCTACCGACCCTTTTGTCCGCCAATTGATTTTCACCAAAAAGTCAGGTGAGAAAGCCACTTTTCTAACCTATTCGGCTCATGCTACCTGTTTGAGTTCAAAATTCATGGGGCTATCAGGAGATTATCCTTATTATTTGATGCAGCGGATGGAGGAAAAAGGGTTTGATTTTGCACTTTTTGCTTCCGGGACGGTTGGATCTCATAAACCCTTGCCTTCCGGAAATCAGCCTGAAGCCATTCAAGGCTATGCCCAAGATTTGGATTCGATCAATCAGCTGAAAATGATGCGGTATGCCACCGTCAAAAACCCAAAATTGGAATTTGGCAGACTAGATCTCAACCTTCGAGAACCGCATCTTCGCATTGCTGACAATTGGCGCATCCGTCCTTGGCTATTTGACTTTTTGGTTGGCGATACAAACCCTCATTTGGACATCCTTCAAATTGGAAATACCCTTTTCATTGCTTCCAGCGGGGAAATATCAGGCGTTTTTTATGAAAAATGGGAAAACCAAGCCAATACCGCAGGACTTAATCTGATTATCACCACTTTCAACGGAGGCTATATTGGATATATCACGCCCGATGAACTCTATGACGAGCATTTTCATGAAGTGCGAGAAATGAATTGGTATGGACCGGGAAATGGGAAATATTTTGATGATTTGATTACCCAAATTATCAAGAATGCTACGCCTTAAAAATTTTCCAAACCTGACTTTGAATCCACCCGGCCTTCCATTTTTTTTCATCAATCAACTTAAACCCATTCTCCTCTAACCATTTCCCATAATCAGGGAAATCATGCCGGGGGTGTTGAGTAATCACTCGAAAAACACGTATCATCAAGTAGCTCACTAATTTTTGGAAGGTATTTTTTGGCGGAAAAAAATCCGATAAAATCAATTGGGCGCCGGGATTAAGTTGCTTCTTGAGTTGGGTAAATAAAACCTGAATATCCTGGTCAGACATGGTGTCCAATACAAAAGGCAAAATCACCCAATCGAAGGTCTTATTGGAAGAAAAAGCTCCCAAATGAAAGGTGAATTGACTTTCTTTCATGTTTTTCCTCGCGGCTTCAAGCATCCATTTGGAAAGTTCCCAGTATTCTCCTTTCCACCTTGAAGCAAGGTCCTGATAATCCAATCCATCTCCACCCCCGATGATTAGAATATTCCCTTCAATCTCTGAAGTAAGAAAATACCGATTAGCCAGAGCAAGCTGTTTCCCGAAAACCAGTTCAGAAAATCGGCGATATATTGGAGCAACCCACCGATACTTATCTTCCATTTTGCTAGCTCAAAAAAGTTAAAAGCGCAGGAAGAACAAAGGTCCATTCCATGCTTATTCGTTTCTTTTCAGCATTCATTTGATCCTTTTTGAAGATAAACCAATGGCTTAATGTCATCAAAAAAAGAAATGCTGCAAATAATCTGTAGAAAGAGGGAGCAAAAAGCAAAACCAAAATCAACATCGAAAAAAGCCCATATATCAAATAGGTAACCCAACGCTTTAAAATCACAGAATCTACCTCCTGAGACACTGAAAAAAATCCAGCCAAACGATCTTCCTCTTGATCTAAAAGAGAGAGGATTAACAAATTCAGAATGGCCAATAAAACGTACAAAATGAAAAATATTCCTTGCCAAGTAGATCCATCCAAAGGATTTGATCTTAAAAAAGGAAGCCAGAATATCCCAGTCACATAAAATAAAGCGATTGAAAATTCCTTCATCCAGCCCTTTCCAAATTTCAAAACCAAAAAACGGATTCCACCAATCATGGCTCCCAACAAAAAAGTCAGTTGCAGTTCTAAACCCCAACCAAACCACCAAAAGCCCCCGATTAATCCAACTAACGCTAAGACTCCAACTCCGATCAAAACGGGTATTCGAACTTGATGGTGAAAACGTCTTCTTCCAGAAAGTTTGTCACCCACCTGATTTGCGTCGATAAAATGGTCCAGATTATAAATGCACCACACCGCCATTCCCAAGAGCACATAAGGTTGCCAAGGCAAATCGACATGAAACAACCTGGAGAAAAAAAGCATCCCTGCTAGAGCTCCCAAGACTACATCAAAGGAAAGCCAGGATATCCAGCGAATGATTTTTTCGAAAAATTGCATTTGGTAAAATTAGGTGGCTCCAAGAGAGAAACAAGGATTTTTTCCTGAACAAAAATTCCTATTTTCGGAAATCAGCAAAACTCAAGAATCCATGAAAATCCTTTCAATAAGCCTAATTGCCCTTTTCTTCTCCTTCTTTGCTTATTCACAGGAACCTATCAAAATCGCTTGTGTGGGAAATAGCATTACTCAAGGCCCCGGAAGAGAAAATCCTGATAGCTACCCCTTACAATTGCAAGCCATTCTTGGGGACAGCTATTTAGTGAAGAATTTTGGAGTGGGAGGACGAACGCTTCTTCGAAAAGGAGACTACCCTTATTGGAATGAACCGCAATTTCAGGAAGTCAAGGATTTTGCACCTGACATTTTGGTCATCATGCTCGGAACCAATGATTCTAAACCTCAAAATTGGGCTCATAAGGCTGATTTCAGACAAGATTACTTGGATATGATTGCAGAATTCAAAGCTCATATGCCAGCCGACGGGAAGGTCTATGTAGTCATGCCTGTCCCGGTGACACAGGACAATTTTGGAATTACTGCTGATGTCATGAATAATGAACAACGCATGATGATTATCGATATCGTCCATTCCAGCGGCTCAGAAATGATTGATCTCTATACCCCTTTAATGGACCGGGCCGATTTGCTTCCAGATGGAGTACACCCCAATAAAGAAGGCCTAGGGATTATGGCTGCAGCAGTCGCAAGAGCAATCAGATTATAATGGAAAAAAACAGTCTACACAACCCTAGACTCTGAATACAAGTCATAGGCTGCTACCAGCATTTGGTTTTCGGGGGACTGACCAAACCGCGGATAGCTATGAATTTGACTTCTTTCTTCGACATAGACAGGCCTGTATTTCCCTTCAATTTCATCCCAAATGACCAACAAATACGCATAGGGGATTCGGTTTTCACGACCTTTTTCCAACCATTCTTCAAAGAGATCTTCAGAAAGGGATTTTGGGTATTCGGGACTGTCGAACATATTTTTGTATTCACTTGAAAGCGAAAAATACGGGCTGTATCGGGAATTAAAAAGATCGAAATTTGAAAGTTTCCTGAAATCAGGAAATAGAAACGCACTTATCTTGAAAAATAACGTGGGTCCAACTTGTGACTCGAACTTTAGTTGAAATAAAAAAGGACACCATTTCTAGTGTCCTTTGTAGTAGCGGGAACAGCCCCGATAGCTATCGCGGGTCGAACCTGTAACCCCAATCTTAAATGAAATAAAAAAGCCGATCATTTCTGACCGGCCTCGTAGTAGCGGGAACAGGACTCGAACCTGTGACCTTCGGGTTATGAGCCCGACGAGCTACC
>JABXHZ010000103.1 GCA_013373335.1 Cyclobacteriaceae bacterium
AAAATGACCGTAAACCAAAACATGTTTTTCTGGGCGTCACCGATATTTCGGCAGGTCAGGTTTTTTTGCATCATGTCCTGATCCAGACCAGTCATAACTATGGTGATAAATGCTCCTGAGATGAATTGCTTGAAAAAATTAGTGCCAGCTTTCCAATCCCAATTGAAAATTTCCGAACGTGGATCAGAAGCAATTCCTTGGAAATAGTCTTTGATAGATGAGAAACCTAAATCCTCACCCACCAATTTGATGCTGACCACCACTGCTGCTAACATAAAAAATGTCTGCAGCGTGTCGGTCCATACAACCGTTTTGATACCTCCCCGATGTGTGTAAACCCAAATCAATCCAACGGTAATTAAAACAGATACCCAAAAAGGAATTCCTAAAGAATCAAAAAGGATCAATTGTAGAACTGAGGCCACAAGAAAAACCCGAAGAGAAGAGCCTAAAGTCCGAGAGAGAATAAAAAAGAAAGCTCCGGTCTTGTAAGACCAAAAGCCAAATCGATCTTCTAAATAGGAATAGATTGAAACCAAATTCAATCGGTAATAAAGCGGTAATAAAACTTTGGCGATGGTAAAATACCCTAATGTATAACCTAAGACCACTTGGAAATAATAGAAATTACTATTGCCAACTTCTCCTGGGACAGATATAAATGTAACGCCGGAAAGTGACGCCCCAATCATCCCAAAAGCCACCAAAAACCAAGGGGACTGTCGGTCTCCTGTAAAGAATGTTTCAGATGTAACTTTTCGAGAAGTGAACCATGAAATCAAAAAGAGGAGTAAAAAGTAAAATGAAATAACAATTAGGACGATTTGTGGATTCATAAAAGAGAAGGGATCTGAATCGCTAAAATTGGCCATAATTCTTAATTTTGCAACATGATCGATATGAGGACATCATTTCCTGAGTTGGAAGAAGAAGAGATAGTATTAGAGGAGCTGTTAGACCTTGAGGAGCATGACCTGATCGTTTTTAATGATGATGTGAACACATTCGATCATGTCATCAATATTCTGATCAAGGTTTGCAAGCATACCCGCGAACAAGCCGAGCAATGCACCCTGATCATCCATTACAAAGGAAAATGTGCTGTCAAAAAAGGAAGCTTTGAGGAATTAAAACCGATGTGTGAAGCAATCCTTGATGCAGGAATCCAAGCTACCATCAATTAATCAAATCATTTGTGAATCTCCCTTCCAAACTCATTGAGGATGCTGTAACGGAAATATCCCGACTGCCGGGTATTGGTAAAAAAACAGCACTTAGGTTAGCCCTGCACCTTTTGAAGCAACATGAAGCCCACACGGAGGCTTTGGCTCTCGCCATCACTCGAATGCGTCAGGAGGTAAAATACTGCAAGACCTGCCATACGATTTCAGATGAAGAGGAATGTAGTATTTGCAAAAGCCACCGACGAGACGGAAGCATTATTTGCGTGGTTGAGGATATTCGGGATGTTTTGGCAATCGAAAACACCAATCAGTTCAATGGAAAATACCATGTGCTCGGAGGGGTAATTTCTCCGATTCAGGGAATTGGACCTGAGGAATTACATATTGAATCGTTGATTAGCCGAATTGATATAGCTTCCGAAACTGAGCCTGTTAAGGAGATTATTTTAGCATTAAGTGCTACGATGGAGGGAGACACTACGGCTTTTTACCTTTCCAAAAGACTCAAAGACAAAGGATTAAACATCAGCACAATTGCTCGAGGCATCCCTGTAGGCGGGGAATTGGAATTTACTGACGAGGTCACCTTAGGCCGCAGCATCATGACTCGTGTAAATTATTCGGGGCACTGATTTTTTTATTGGTTGAATCCAATCCCTGTTCTATATTTGCAATCCGTTTGGGGGATTAGCTCATCCCGATAGCTATCGGGAGGCTAGAGCCACCTAACATGAATTAGGAAAATTACTGGTTCGAATATCTGGAACTGGAAATAATTTGGGGGATTAGCTCAGCTGGCTAGAGCGCTACACTGGCAGTGTAGAGGTCATCGGTTCGACTCCGTTATCCTCCACCACAAAGCTTCTCGAAAGAGAGGCTTTTTTTATTTAAACTCACTTAGAATAGCCAAACTTGTAAGAGCGTCCCGACACCTAATGGGAATGTCATTAGTTCGTCCCGAAACCTTTCTGGGTTCTACCAAAGGATTGTAGTATTTGTAGTCCTTTTTTATTTTTAGTCATGTATTTTGTTTACATCCTTTTTAACTCAAAAACCAACAAATACTATATTGGCTCAACTGAGAGGCCAGAAGCACGACTAAAGCACCATAATTCAGGATCAACCCCATCTACCAAAGCTGGAGCTCCTTTTTGGGAAATTAAATATTTAGAAGAACTTCCAAATAGATCTGAAGCCTTAAAGCGAGAATTAGAAATCAAAAGGAAGAAAAGTCGAAAATATATTGAATGGCTTATTTACTCACCTGGCTAGAGCGTCCCGATACCTGTCGGGAAGGTCATCGGTTCGACTCCGTTATCCTCCACCACTAAAGCTTCTCGAGAGAGAGGCTTTTTTTATTTAAACTCACTTGGAATAGCCAAACTTGTAAGAGCGTCCCGGCACCTGTAGGGAAGTTCATCGGTTCGACTCAAATCCTTTCAAAAATCCAAAAGCTAGAAAATAAGTGGCTCTTGTTAAAATTCAATATGGTTTTAAGGATTATTTTCTCCTTTGAAAAAATCACCTAGTAATCGTAAATTGGACGAAATCCGGAACTATGAAAATCCATTTTTTTCGATTCCCTTTTATTGCTTTCTTATTATTTACGCTAATGTCTTCTTGCTCCTGCGAACCTGAAGATTTTGTCAGATTTGCCTTTCAGGGAATGGAGAAAATGATGGGAGAGGGTTTTTTACCATCCGAAGAAATCCGGGCAATTGGAGATTTTGAGAGTACTTCGGTGAATTTAAAACGTACTAATGATGAATCGATCATCATTTTAAGGCTGGAAAACGGAGATCCTAAAAAACTTTCCAACCAACCTGAAATTCTAGCCAGGAAATGTGCTGAAATCTACCTCCACGATTTTGAGAATGCTCATAATTATGAAAAAATTATTGTTCAGTTTGTACAGACTGACCCAATAAATCCAGAGAATTTTGCTCTCCAAGAGCATGAATTTGAAACAAAAGACTTCTTCTAACTTTAACCCTGACTATATGAATTTCCCAGAAGAATTTAAAAAACCACCTCTAACTCTAGGAGATTGGATCATCAACTTGATCATCACCAAAATCCCACTTATCGGTTTTATTGTTTTGATCATTTGGGCTGTCGATAAATCAACCGAACCTAACAAAGCCAACTGGGCAAAAGCAGAATTAATTATCCGCCTAATCGGGTTTCTAATAGCAATGATTATCGTATCCGTTATTGGCATAGGCTTTTTCACCAACTTCTCCGATCAAATGGATTGGTAAGGAGCAAAAAATACCTACAAAATTCCGCTACCATCTTCTACCTCTTCTACAGCTCTTTCCAAGAATTGTAAGAAGGGGTACATGGTTCGGAATCCTTGAAGAGTTTGGTGAATGAAATTGCCCGAATCTACATCCTTATCAGCAATCGGATGAGAAACCACGAAACTTTTTAGCCGAAGAAACTCGATATAAGGGTGATCAGCTTCATATTCTCGCGGACTGGTTTTCAGTTTCTCCCCTTCCAATTCAGGAAACGTTCGCTTGAATTCGGCTTCATTTAAAATCCTCTCCAATTCAGCACCAGAATAATCAATTTCCTTTCGAATCTTTTTCAAGGTTTCTGACATCGGCATCCAAATTCCACCCCCAAAGAAGGATTGGCCCGGCTGAATATGCAGATACCATCCTGGACCTTCTGATTTCTTTCCTTTTGGTGAAAAATAAGCTGCAAAATTGGTCTTATAGGGATTTTTATTCGCGGAGAATCGGATGTCCCGGTTTTGACGGAACACACAATTCTTGGCTTGAAAAGAGGAAAAAGCAGGTTCGATTTCTGACAGATTTTTGAGCAAAACTTCCACGTCAGCCAAAAATTCCTTTCTGGTATTTTGATACCAAGACTTATTCGCATCCATCCAATCTTTATGATTGTTCTCCGCGAGTTCAGAAAGAAATTTCAAATATGGCCTCATAGTTTTATTCGATTTAATTGATCCCTAATATCCTAACTACCTCAATAAAAGAGAGTTTAAATAAAATCCACCAAGGTTTCTAATTTCATCCCCCTACTCCCCTTAATTAAAATCAGGTAGTCCTCCAGTTTACTATCCTGAAGCCAATTTCTGAAAGAAAAAGGATCCGGAAAATACAAGGCTTTGGGTGCCTTTTCGAGAGCAGCGGCAATGAGTTTCCCT
>JABXHZ010000243.1 GCA_013373335.1 Cyclobacteriaceae bacterium
ATGATAGCAGGTGTGTATTTTAGGACATTTTCGAAAGTCTCTATCGCATTTTCAGGAAATCCCGGATAAGGCCCACCCCGATGGGCAGAGACCATGGGGATTCGATCAGGCTTCCAAGTATAGAAATCACGTGTTTCTTCTATGTTCAAAACACGCGTAATGTGAATTTTTTTAGAGTCGCTTTCTAGACGATTTTCCTTCTGCTGGGGGTTGCCGCATCCAAGGAATAGGATCAGTGAAAAAAGGACCCAAATAAAATTTCTCATTCTTTTTTGTTCTCTTTTTTGAAGATAAAATCCAAGCTGCTTTTACGCTTCTCGAAAATATCTTCCATATCGGACAATTCCAGATTCAAGGCCTTGGTTGAAATCAGAATCTCAATCAAAGAAAGTCCCAATGCGATCAACAAGGAACCCATACTTCCAACAAAAACCCAATTAGCTGCAGAAGTATATCCTTGAAACAGCAAATACATACAAACCACGCACAATAAAAAGCTGAATATTCCGAAAAGTTGCATGTTTTTGATTAGTGACAGTCTTCGACGGAGATTGTGGATTTGTTCCACTAATATTTCCTCATCAGGTTCTTCCAGAAATTTTTTGTGCAGCCCTCGGATTAAACTGGCAATGGCTAAAAATCGATTGGTAAAAGCCAGCATCAAGAGGGTAATTGCAGAAAATAATAGGGCTGGGGTGGAAAGTTGTAATTCCATTTTTTCTCAATTCAATCAAACAATATAAAGGATTTGGGAGCTTTTTAATACTTATTAAAAGCATAAAAAAACCGGGCCATATGGACCCGGTTTGATTTATATAAATCTTGTAAATATGAATTACAAGTGAATCACTTCGTCATAAGCCGCTGCAGCCGCTTCCATCACTGCTTCTGACATAGTTGGGTGCGGGTGAACAGTTTTGATCAGTTCGTGGCCAGTAGTTTCCAATTTACGGATGGCGACGATTTCAGCGATCATTTCGGTTACGTTCGCTCCGATCATGTGCGCGCCCAATAGCTCTCCGTATTTTTTGTCAAAGACCAATTTGACAAATCCATCTTTAGCACCTGCTGCGGAAGCTTTTCCAGAGGCAGAGAAAGGAAACTTACCCACTCGCACTTCATACCCTGCCTCTTTGGCTTTCGCTTCGGTGTATCCAACAGAAGCGATTTCAGGAGAGCAATAGGTACAGCCTGGAATATTGTTGTAATCCAGCGGATCTGGATTTTGGCCGGCAATTTTTTCGACACAAATAATTCCCTCAGCAGAAGCAACGTGGGCCAAGGCAGGACCAGGTACTACATCTCCGATTGCATAGTAGCCAGGCATGTTGGTCTTGTAGTATTCATCAACTTTGATTTTTCCTTTTTCAACCAAAATCCCCACATCTTCCAAACCGATGTTTTCCAAATTGGAAACGACACCGACTGCGGAAAGAACCACGTCGCACTCAAGCGTTTCTTCGCCTTTGGCAGTTTTAACGGTTACTTTGCAACCAGTTCCTTTGGTGTCCACTGCAGTTACTTCAGAAGATGTCATGATCTTCATTCCTGCCTTTTTGTAGATCTTTTCCAAAGTTTTTGAAACCTCCATGTCTTCTACTGGGACGATTCGGTCCATAAATTCTACGATGGTAACTTCAGTTCCAATGGAATTGTAGAAATAGGCAAATTCAACCCCGATGGCGCCTGAACCAACTACCACCATTTTCTTGGGTTGCTTTTCCAAAGTCATTGCTTTACGGTACCCGATGATTTTTTTGTCATCGATTTTTAGAGCAGGAAGCTCTCGTGATCTTGCACCGGTAGCGATGATGATATTGTCAGCAGCATAGACAGTTTTCTTGCCTTCTTGATCTGTTACTTCGACTTTTTTTCCAGGTTGTACTTTTCCCCACCCGGAGATGATTTCGATTTTGTTTTTCTTCATCAAAAACTGCACGCCTTTGCTCATGCCATCCGCTACGCCTCTACTGCGCTTTACCATGCCTGCAAAATCAGCTTTGGCATCCTTTACGCTAATACCATAGTCATTGGCGTGATTGATATATTCAAAAACTTGCGCACTTTTCAGCAAAGCTTTTGTAGGAATACAGCCCCAGTTGAGACAGATTCCTCCGAGTTCTGCTGCTTCTACAATGGCAGTTTTTAGTCCGAGTTGAGAAGCGCGGATCGCCGCTACATACCCTCCAGGTCCGCTTCCCAGCACGATCAAGTCAAATTTAGATGAAGACATATCTTGTTGGATTTTAGTACGATTTTCAAACTATGCAAAAATAGGCCTTTTGATTTCAGAAAAAAATTGAAAGAAAGGGGCTTAGGTTATTGAAAACTGGAGTTTCACAAAGTCAAAAAGTACCCACAAAAATAATTTTGGGGCTTTGTCAAAAACCCATTTAAATATTTGGTCATCGAAGGATTTTTCAATTTTTTAGAGGGACTCCAATATCTCTTTCAGAAGGAGGGGAAGAATCGCCTGATTCTATCGGCTTTTTTTCTAATTTTGAAATCAAACAAAAATCACGAAATCCATGGGATTACTTTCAGGAAAAACCGCTTTGATTACCGGTGCATCTAAAGGAATTGGCAGGGCCATTGCGATTCGATTTGCGCAAGAAGGGGCAAATGTTGCATTTACCTATTTATCTAGTGTTGAAAAAGGACAGGCTCTGGAGGCCGAACTTGCGGAGTTTGGTGTAAAAGCTAAAGGCTATCGATCTGATGCCTCAGATTTTAAAGCCGCTGAAGAATTAGTAAATAACGTAGTTGCTGACTTTGGAGGTTTGGATATTTTGGTAAACAATGCAGGTATTACTCGGGATAATTTGTTGATGAGAATGACTGAGGAATCTTGGGATGAAATCATGAATGTCAACCTGAAGTCATGCTTCAATACTGTCAAAGCCGCTACCCGAACCATGATGAAGGCGAAGTCAGGTTCCATTATCAATATTACTTCTGTGGTGGGAGCCAAAGGAAATGCCGGTCAGGCGAATTATGCAGCTTCCAAAGCTGGGATTATCGGATTCACCAAGTCTGTGGCATTGGAATTGGGATCCAGAAATATCCGATGCAATGCTGTCGCTCCTGGATTTATTGAAACAGAAATGACAGAAGTTTTGGATGAAAAAACTGTTCAAGGTTGGAGAGATGCGATTCCAATGAAGCGTGGTGGAAAGCCGGAAGAGGTAGCCGATTGTTGTGTTTTCCTTGGCTCGGATATGAGTACCTATATTTCAGGACAGGTTATCCATGTGAATGGAGCGATGTATACTTAAGTACGAAATACGAAGTTTGAAATACGAGCGGCTGGGGTGACTCAGCCGTTTTTTATTTTTTCCTCGCAGACCAGATTGTGTCAGGCAAGTTCACATGGTTAACTCAAATGAAATTGGTTTCAGTGAAAATCTGTGGTTTAATCTGTGCTTATCTGTGGGAAACTAAAAGCCCCGATCCCGATTTTATCAGGACCGAGGCTTTTGAAAATGATTGAGATTTTTGAAATCTCAAAGGTTAATCAATCCTCTCCCAAAAACGGATATCGATAATCGGTTGGAGATACAAAGGTCTCTTTGATCGTACGTGGAGAAACCCAACGGAGCAAGTTGATCATTGAACCCGCTTTGTCGTTTGTTCCAGAAGCTCTTGCCCCACCAAATGGCTGCTGACCTACAACAGCACCGGTTGGCTTGTCATTGATGTAGAAGTTTCCTGCAGCGTTACGCAATTTGGTTGTTGCCATTTCAACTGCGTAACGATCCTGAGAGAAAATGGCTCCTGTTAAGGCATAAGGTGAGGTCTGATCCACCAATTCCAATACAGTCTCGAAGTGCTCTGCATTGTACACGTAAATACTCAAAACCGGACCAAAGATTTCCTCGCACATGGTTGTGTACATCGGGTCTTGAGTCACCAAAACGGTAGGCTCAATGAAGTAGCCTTTGGATTTGTCATAGTGTCCACCTGCGATGATTTCCACACCAGGAGCTGCTTTCGCGTTGTCAATGTATTTGGCGATCTTATCAAAAGCCTTTTCGTCGATCACCGCATTGATAAAGTTGGTGAAGTCCTCTGTTCCTCCCATTTTCATAGAAGCCAGATCTTCCAACAAATACTTTTTCACATCTTCCCAAAGATTGGATGGAATGTAAGCTCGGGAAGCCGCAGAACATTTCTGTCCTTGATATTCAAAAGCACCTCTGGAAAGTGCAACTGCAACGGCTTTTGGATCTGAGGATTTATGTGCTAAAACAAAATCCTTTCCTCCTGTTTCTCCGACAATTCTCGGGTAGGATTTGTATAATTTGATGTTTTCTCCGATGGTTTTCCAGATGTGCTGGAATACGCCCGTAGAACCTGTGAAATGAATCCCCGCAAAATCGGGATGCTTGAAAATGATATTTCCGGTTGTGGGTCCATCCACATAAATAAGGTTAATAACTCCATCTGGTACTCCAGCTTCCTTGAAAACTTCCATCAGCACGTTTGCTGAGTAGATTTGTGTGAAAGCAGGTTTCCAAACGATGGTGTTCCCCATCATCGCTGCGGAAGTTGGAAGGTTTCCTGCAATAGCGGTGAAGTTGAATGGAGTAAGCGCAAAAACAAAACCTTCCAAAGGACGCTGCTCTACTCTATTCCAAACGCCGTTACCGGATACCGGGGGCTGCTGGGAATAGATCTCGGTCATGTATTTTACATTGAACCGAAGGAAGTCAATAATTTCACAGGCAGCGTCGATTTCAGCTTGGAATGCATTTTTGGACTGCCCCAACATGGTGGCCGCATTGATTTTTGCTCGGTAAGGTCCTGCCAACAAATCAGCAGCTTTCAAGAAAATTGCTGCTCGTTGTTCCCATGCAAGATTTTCCCAAGCTTCTTTTGCGCCTAATGCTGCATTGATTGCCTGCTCAACATGAGAAGCATCTCCTTCATGGAAATGACCCAAGATATGCTGATGATCGTGTGGAGGAGATAAAGGACGAGTTTTTCCTGTTCGTACTTCCTCACTTCCAATGTACATGGGTACATCTACTTGCGTAGCCCGAAGTTCGGCTAGTTTTGCCTGTAGTTCTTTTCGCTCAGGACTTCCTGGGGCATATGATTTTACCGGCTCATTGACTGGAGTCGGTACGTTGAAAAATCCTTTTAACATGCTATTTGGAGTTTATGTGATTCTGAATGGTCAAAGATAAGGTTTCCTGCTCGAACAGGCAGTGATTTAGCTTACAAAAGCGACTCTAATTCTCGTAGATGTTTGATTTCATAGGTGGGTTGTAGGTCTATTTTTTTTCCTTCGGGGTTGAAAAAGACCTGGTCGATAGCTGCTCGCTGGGCTCCTAAAATATCGGATAATGGATTGTCACCTATCATCAGGCAATTTTCCGCCTGGGTATTCAATTTTTCCAGGGCATAGAAAAATATCCTGGGATCCGGCTTTTTATGTCCGGTGGTTTCTGAGGTGACCACCAGCTCAAAAAACACATCTAAACCGGATGATTTCATTTTTTTAGCTTGGGATTCATTGAATCCATTAGTGATTACATGGATTTGATATTTTTCACGGAGATAGGTCAAAATTTCCTTGGAGTAGGGGAAAACATGCGGTTTGCTAGAAGTTCGATCCATAAAATCTTCTTCAAACTCGGCTGGAATAGCATCAGCTCGCCCACCCGCATAGTCAAAAAT
>JABXHZ010000167.1 GCA_013373335.1 Cyclobacteriaceae bacterium
GCTCCATATTCATCTTCATTGATAAAGCCTACCGTTCTACTTGCCAAGGAATTGAATGGACGATACCGCTTTTCAACTTTTTCAAAAAGAACTCCCCCTCCTAGTCTGCCTTCTCGGAAGATTGGCCATTGAGACATTTTTTGCATGTCCTGATAGCCAATTTGTCTTCTATTTAAAACGATGTAGCGTTTTTTCTCCAAACGAGCATCCCTAATCATGCGCTTGTAGGCCTTCGCTGATTTGTCTTTATAAAATCCGGAAAGCAGCTGAGCCAAAGAGTCTATCCCCTCATCAAAGGTTGAATTTTTGGACATAGTGGGATCCAAAGCCACCCGGTAAAATGGCAAGCTGGTAGCCAAAAGACTTCCGTCACCCGCATAGATATTTCCTCGAGTAGCGGGCACTTCACGATATTGAAAGTTGATCGTTTGCGCCTTTTCACGCCATTTATCGCCTTGCTCAAATTGAATTTTGGCAATACGAAGAGGAATCGCCGTGGTAGCGAGCGCAATGAGGATAAAAACAATCCTCACTCGAAGCACTATGGAACGCTTGATATTCACTCTTCGATTTCTATTTTGACTGGTGGTTCTTTAAGTTCTATAATTCCTTTAGTAGCTACTTTTTTTGCTAGCTCAGATTGCATGCTGCTGAGCATGTATTCGGCTTCCAACGTGGTGACATCTGCTCGAATGTCCTCCACTTCCTGCTGCACCTTCTCAATCTTTCGGACCATATTTTCCGCCCGATGATTACTCCAGATATAGATCAAAGCCAGTAAAACGACGAAGCCAACGGGAGGAACCAACTGTACCGGAACCCCTTCTCCAAGAATCCGGGTCACATTGAGTTTTTCCTCCACCCAAGAGAAAATCGTCTTACGGGGACGGGTCGACTTCGACCTGTTACCTGATTTCAATTTTTTCCTAAATGTGTTTTGACTCATTTGCCTACTTTCTTTGCAATTCTAAGTTTCGCACTTCTTGCCCGTGGGTTTGCAGCTATTTCTTTCGCATCAGCCGTGATCGCTCCTCTACTGACAGGTTCCAATGGACGAATAGGATTGCCGTAAAAATCCTTTTCCAGCTCACCCTGAAATTTTCCTTTAGTGATAAGGTTTTTAACCAGTCTATCTTCCAGACTATGGTAACTCATCACGACCAATCTACCCTCAGGCTTCAAAAGCTCTACGGCACTCAATAGGAATTCCTCCAAAGCACCCAACTCATCATTAACCTCAATTCGCAAAGCCTGAAAAACCTGCGCGAAATATTTAAACTCTCTCCCTTTTGGAGCATATTTTTTCAAAAAAGCGGTAAAGCCTTCCGTCGTTTCAAATGGCCGGTCCATCCGCTCTGATACAATTCCTTGCGCCAGGGTTTTGGCATTTTTGACCTCACCATACATTCCCAGAATCCGATGGAGCTTAGACTCCTCGTAGGTATTAAGCACATCTTTTGCACTTTGCCCCTGGGTAGGATTCATCCGCATATCCAGTTCTCCTTCAAAACGCGTGGAAAAACCTCGTTTAGGTTCATCGATCTGATGGGACGAGATGCCCAAATCAGCCAAAATTCCATCAACCTGTCGAATACCATATAGCCGGAGAAACTTTTTGATATCCCGAAAATTTGCGGCCACAAAAGTGAATCGCTCATCCTCAATAGTATTAGCCTCAGCATCAGGGTCTTGATCAAATCCATACAGGTGTCCTCCCCCCAGGTGCTGTAGAATTTCACGGGAATGTCCACCTCCACCGAAAGTAGCATCGACATAAACCCCGTTGGGGTTAATAGCCAAGCCTTCAGTGCATTGGGCGAGCATCACTGGAATATGGTACACAGAAGTTGTCATGACTTAGGAGAGATATTTTTCCATCAGTGCCGACAAGTCCGCAGGATCCGGGATTACATGTTTCGCATGATTCTCTGGATTCCAAATCTCAATGCGTATCCCATTTCCAGCGACCACCACTTCTCTTTCTAGACCTGCATAAGCCTGAAATTGCTTAGGGATCAAAACCCGGCCTGCACTATCGAGCTCCACATCCACTACCGAGTTGAAAAATGCCCGCTGCAAGGCGCGCTGTTCGGGATTGTTGATGTTGAGCGATTTGATCTGATTTTCTAGCTTTTTGAATTCCACCATGGGATACAAAGCCAGACATCGGTCCTCAGCCATTCGAAGCATCAAAGTGGATCCATTAGCCTCCGGTATCGCTGCCTTGATTTTTGAAGGCAGCGCCAGACGACCTTTTGGATCTAGCTTACAATCGTAATGGCTGTTAAACATTTCCTCTTAGCGCTTTGGACAAGTTTCTAGTAAAAACAAAAGTAATAAAATGATTTTCACATTCTACCACTTTTCTCCACTTTTTCCCACTTTGACTTAAAAGTAGCTAAAAGTTTTATCCATCCCAATATTTTTGAAAAAAAATCAAGGAATTTTAATTGGTTATCAGCTGGTTAAGTTTTGAAAGGGATTATTTGCAAAAAGCTCATTTTCAGGCCAAAATGGCCTATTTTTTATAAATCAGAATTCAATCATTCTGAAAATAGCTTAGCTATTTCAAAAAAAGTGGGAGAATTTCCCAAAGAATAAAAAAAGCAGTGACCAAGAGCCACTGCTTTTCATTAGGTATCAACACACAAATTAATTGTCTTTTTCTTCTTCTTTCAGTTTTTGGATTTTCTCTTCAATTGATCGCTGAAACTCCTGAATTTTAGCTTCATTTTCCCGTCTCCATTCCTCCATTTTTCTCTGAAACTCCTCAATTTTAGGAGCTTGACTTTTTTCCCATTCTTTCAGTTTTTGTTGAAATTCCTCCATTTTCGGAGCCTGGGTTTCTTCCCATTGTTGTTGCCAAGCTTGCATTTCTTTTTCCCAAGCTTCTAACTTCGGAGCCATTTGTTTCTCCCACATTTTCAGCTGTTCTTCTCGCTGCTTTTCATTTTCCTTCCATTTTTTTTCAAACTCTTTGGCACGCTCCTCCATCTTCTTGGACCATTCTTTCACCCGCTCTTCCTGCTCTTCTCTTTGTTCTTCCCATTCCTTCATTTTACGCTCTCGGTCTTTTTCCCAATTCTTCAATTCCTCTTTACTCATATTAGCGGTATCGGGAAAGAAAAACATACTCTCGTCAAAATTTTCAAAGTCAAATACCATCAGCTCTCCAGGCTCAAAGAAAACAGGAGCTTCTGCGAAAAACTCGAATTCAAAATCTGCTGGGAATGGAGGCATTGGAGGCATAGCCGGCATGGCGTTCATCTCATCCAATTCGAGCTTAGGCATTGATTCAAAATCAAATTCCGGCGCAGGCATGCCGCGCATCACAAAGACATTCTTTCCGTTCTTCACAATCGTGTCTCCATCCACTATCAAGGTGTCTCCCTTGATCTCATAATGAAATTTTTGATTACCTGAATTTTGACGAAACACATAGGTAGTACCATTTTCATTCGTCCAGGTTTGCTCATCTTTTTCTGGATAAACAATTACTTTTTTCTCTTGATTAGTTGTATCCTGAACCGAAATCATCAATGGCTCAACTTTCTGCTTTTGATCAATAAAATCCAACTCAGGATTTTCAAGGGCAACAAGAGGAAGTAACTCCCTCTTTTCTGGGGAATCCTGTTGACTGGCATTAGCCAGAATTCCTGCGGTAAGTAGTAAGGTAAATAACATGGGTAGTGAAATAATAGGGTTTTGTGGATAGTTTTGCGCTGGAAAACCCAGCATTCGTTTAATTCGGTGAAGGGTAGGATTTCTCCGTTTGGATGCAGCCAAAGCTAAGTCCGGGACATGCTGCTTGGAATAATTCAATACCTCTGCAAGTGCTATTGCTAGTGTTTTTGGTGCAATCCCTATTGAAATAGCCAAGTCATCCGTAGCATTTTCCCGTAGCTCCTTTGCTGTCTGGTTAATCCACCAAAAACAAGGGTGAAAAAAGAAAACAACTTCAAGTACGGATTGAGATAAATTGATCAAGTAATCATTCCGCTTGATATGCGCGAGTTCGTGTGCTAAAATAGCTTCGATTTGCGCTGGAGATAACTGAAAGAGCAAGCCGGCCGGGATGAGAATAATGGGTTTGAGTACTCCGAAAGCCATGGGAGACAATCCTTCAGAAGAAATTTTCAAAGAAACCCTCCGAGACAATTTCAATCGCTGCGAGAGCTTATTGAAATAGCTATCCAATTTTGGATCGGAAGCAGGTATACTTCCCAACCGAAGGCTTCGGACAGCAGAGAGGTTATTAAATAAGCGGAAGAGAAAAAGAACAGCGCCTAAAAACCAAACATTCACAAGAAAAGGAAGCTGTGATTCAACCCAATAGACCCAACTTTCAATACTACTTATTTGCTGAATCCTTGGGTTTACAGATTCAACTTCAATCCAAGCCAAACCGATACCCGGTCCTGTCTCGAAAAACAAGGTCCATTCATAAATAAATGTCCCTATTGTTCCGAATAATCCAAGCCCTAGTGAAGCCAAAGCAAGATTGTATTTGAACTGAGGAGTTTTATTTGAAAAAACCCGCAAAGCTCCCCAAAGTAATCCTGCCACTAAAATCCATTGCCAAATGGAATGTACCAAGGTCCAACCTATGGCCTGAAGCAAATGGTTAGGAATCCAATCATTCAGAAGGTTCATGATTTTTTATTTTCAAGTTGATCTAAAAATGCTCGAATTTCATCCAGCTCTTCTTTGCTGGGTTCTTCTTGCCCAAGTGCTTGCATCACGAGGGATTTAGCAGAACCTCCAAAAGCCGAATTCATCAGATTCTTTAATAAGGACTTTTGAGTCTCTCCTTGTTTGATCGCCGCTCGATAGATGTGAGTCCGACTATTTTCATCCCGGGTTACCATTCCTTTCGCATGCATTATTTGCATGATTTTCAGGGTAGTCGTATATCCGGTTTCCTTGGTCTCCGACAGTCGCTCGTGAATCTGACGGACACTGGCTTCCTTCATTTCCCAAAGCAGGGAAAGAATTTCTAATTCTGCTTCTGTAGGTTTATTCATGGCACATTATACGATAGCTTTCGTACAAAGTTATACGAAAGGAATCGTAATATCCAAAAAAGTACGATAGTAATCGTATTAAATTGTGTTAAATGGAAATGAATCAGGAGTTTATTTCAACCTATCAATCGTCTCTTTGCCTTTCTTTTCGAGTCCTTTTCTAAAAACTTCCGCAATTCTTGGCCAGCTTCCAGCAATTTTAGCCAACAAACCACGATGTTCAGGAATACAAACCAAAGGCTTTGGGTTTTTCATCAATTTGAGCAACTCTTTTGTAATATCTGAAGGTTGGAGAATCTTTTTAGGGCCGCTAAAAGTCAAAACTGCCTCTTCGGGATAATCCAATTGAAGATCTAACATGGGTGTATTCACTAAATCAGGACAGACTACGGAAACCTGAACCCCAAATTTCTTCAATTCTGCCGCTATTGCGAGAGAAAATCCACGTATCGCAAATTTGGATGCGGTGTACAAACTCAAGCCAGAAACAGGAGCTAATCCAGCTAGTGAAGAAATATTGATAATGTGCCCAAAACCCTGCTGTTTCATCACACGGCCTATCAAGGTGGTCCCAATGATACTCCCTTTCGTATTGACATTCAGATGCAGATCGATGTCCGAAAGGTCAAAATCTTTTAAAAACCCAGGACGAATTACTCCAGCACAGTTTATCAGGTGAGAAATCCGGCAAGATTCATTTTGGGAAATTTCTACTACTTGTTGCCAGACTTCTTTTTGAGAAACATCCCCTACTAGCAGTTTTACATGATCAGAAGGCTTAAAATTAAGGAAAAGCCTCTCCTCGTTAAAGTCTACAAGAATCATCCTTTTCCGCTCTTTTTCAAGCACTTGGGCCAGATTCAACCCTATTCCACTGGCAGCGCCAGTAATTATTATAAAATTTTTTTGCTCCATTTATTGATTCCAAATACAAGTTTTAAATTACAAAATACCATTTTATCGGGATAAAATTCTGTTTAATACTGCATTAATCATTATAATCAAAATTTTATATTTTAAATATTGCATAATTCAAAATATTTTTTGCTATTTAGTGCTCTGACCATCAATTTATAAATCTATGTTCTCATCATTCAAATCATTGCTAAAACCAACAGGAGGATTACTCTTGGGTTTGATTTTGATCTTCGGAGCCTGTTCAGAAGTTGAGCAAGAAGTACAACTCTCAGCCTTGGACGAGGTTGCACAGGCCAATGAGCCGGAGTTTATTCCTGGAAAATACATTGTCGTACTGAATGATCAAACCGTACGGTTTAGAAGAACCGATGACTACGAATCTGTTCAAGCAGGGATGCGCGTTGTGGCAAATTCAATCGCTGCAAGACACAATATTCAGGAAGAGCGAATTGAACGAGTTTATGGAAATCTTCTTCCAGGGTTCTCTGCGGAGTTAACGCCAGCCCAATTAGCAGATTTGGAAAAAGACCCCTCAGTTAGCTATATCGAGCCTGATGGCTATGTCTATACCACAGCAACTCAAACCAATGCTACATGGGGCATTGATCGAATCGATCAAGCAACACTTCCACTTAATGGAACCTACACCTACAATACAACTGGACAAGGTGTAACCGCTTACATCCTTGATACGGGTATCCGTACAGACCATGTGGAATTTGGTGGAAGGGCTCAACAAGGCTTTGATGCCTTTGGAGGAAACTCGGAGGATTGCCATGGACATGGTACGCACGTTGCTGGGACAGTAGGTGGCACTATTTATGGAGTTGCAAAAAATGTTTCTTTAGTAGCAGTCCGTGTTTTGGATTGTAGAGGTTCGGGTTCCTGGAGCGGAGTAATTGCAGGGATGGATTGGGTAGCATCTAATGCTTCCGGACCTTCTGTGGCCAATATGTCACTTGGAGGAGGAAGAAGCAATTCTATCAATGATGCTGTCAATAAAATGTATAATGCGGGTGTAGCAGTTATGGTAGCGGCTGGAAATGACAATGACAATGCCTGTAACTATTCTCCAGCTAGCGCGCCAAATGCTTATACAGTAGGATCAACCACTAGTAGTGACAGTCGATCTTCTTTCTCAAATTATGGGGATTGCGTAGATATTTTTGCTCCAGGGTCTTCGATCCGATCAGCTTATTATTCAAGCCAAACCGCAACCGCTACAATGAGTGGCACATCCATGGCTTCACCACATGCA
>JABXHZ010000159.1 GCA_013373335.1 Cyclobacteriaceae bacterium
GAAAGTTATGGGACTTTTCGAAATGCCGGGGTAATGAATTACCTTCTTGGAAATGGCTATGCGCTAAATGGGGTAATTATGGTTTCAGCAGTATTTGATCTGAGGACTTTGTTTTTCGCTCCAAATGAAGATATTTCTCATATCGTTTATCTCCCCACCATGGCTTCTACTTCTTGGTATCATGATCGGGTAGCTAATAAAGGAAGTAGTTTGCCTGATTTTGTTCAGGATGTACGGGAATTTACTGAGCAAGAATATGCTCCAGCCTTATTCAAGGGGAATAGAATCAGTACTACAGAAAAATCTCAAATAGCACATAAACTGCAGGCCTTTACCGGTATTTCTGCGACTGTTTGGGAGCGCGCAGATCTTAAGATTACTGCTTCTGAATACTTCCAGGAATTACTACGCGATGAAGAAAACACAGTGGGGCGTTTAGATTCCCGATACAAAGGCATCAATATTGACCCCATGTCCATGGATGCCTTTACAGACCCTCAGAGTGACGCAATTTCTCCGGCTTATACTATGGCGTTTTTAGATTACTTCTATGGACAGTTAGGAGTAAGCAAAGATTGGCTGTACGCTACTTCTGCTTATTCGAAAGAAGGTTTCCGATGGGACTGGAAGCATCAGGGAAATAATTTTTGGGGAGCAGATGCAGCGGTAACTACCTTGCCTGATATGGCTGAGGCTCTAAGTAAAGATCCCCATGTAAAAGTTTTAATTATGAATGGGTATTATGATTTAGCGACTGTGTTTTATGGGGTAGAGCATTCCATTTCCCATTTGGATTTGCCTAAAGAAGCTACTGATCGAATCATCATGACCTACTATGAGGCGGGCCACATGATGTATACCCATCTGCCATCTGCCAAACTTTTTAGAGAAGATTTGAAAAAATTTATCGAAGACACCTTGCGTAAATAAATTCTTTATCGATTTATGAAAAAACTCCAGCGCCTCACTTCCCTTGGTCTTTTTCTAATAGGGATTTTCCAGGTCGTTCATCTGGACGCCCAAAGTATGGGAGACAGGTCCTTATATTTCCCGCCTTCTGGAGAAGAAAATTGGGATAGAATGCCCCTTAATCAAACAGGTTGGGATCAAGGGAAGTTGGGGGAGTTTTTGGCATGGATGGAGTCTACCAATACCCGTGCATTACTTATACTTAAAGACGGGAAGATTGTAGTCGAAGAATATCGTGGGAATCGGTTGACTGGATTGGGTCCAATGAATGAAGGTTCACTATGGTATTGGGCTTCTGCAGGGAAAACATTGACTGCTATTTTGTTGGGAATCGCTGAAGAAGAAAAATTGCTTAAGCGAAATGATCGTACTCAAAAATATCTAGGAAAAGGGTGGACTGCTATGAGTCCAAAACAAGAGAAGTCAATCCGACTCATTCATCACATGACCATGACTACGGGATTGAATGATCAGGAAATAGATTTGGATGATATAGATCCCTCCAATTTAACCTTTCTGGCTAAACCTGGAACTCGATGGAGTTACCACGATGCCCCTTATACCCTCTTGAAAAATGTAATTGAAGAAGCAAGTGATCAACCTTTTGAGACTTATTTCAAAGAGAAGATCGGGGATCCAATAGGGATGGGAGGTTTTTGGCAAAAGACAGGGATGAATCATGTTTTTTATTCAAATGCTCGAAGCATGGCGAGATTTGGATTGCTTCTTTTGGCGGAAGGGGAATGGAACGGAAAGCAAATTGTTAGCAGTGGTTTTATCCGTGAAATGACATCTAGTTCACAGGGCTTAAATCCAAGTTACGGTTTTCTCACCTGGTTAAATGGGAAAAGTTCTTTTAAACTTCCTGGTGTTCAACAGGAATTCGATGGGGCCTTAGTTCCCTCCGCGCCTAAGGATATGTATCAGGCTATGGGAAGAAATGGGCAGTTTTTGATGGTGGTGCCTTCGGAGAATTTGGTAATTGTTCGAATGGGGGCTCATTCTGATAATTCCCTAATTTCCTACAGGTTGATTCGGGATATGTGGGACCGTTTTGGTCCTGTAATTCAATAATGAAAAGTCTTTTAAAATATCTCTCCAGGGATATTTAATATTTACTCATTTGATAGTTGATTTTATCAAGGGACAAGGGTTTTTCTAAAAATCCGGATACGATTTCGTACTCCATTGCTTTTTTTCGGTCCTGAAAATCAATAGAACTGGATAGGATTACAATTTTATCCTTTCTGTCGGGAAATTTAACCTGATATTCATCTAGGAATTCCCAGCCATTCATGACTGGCATATTGATATCTAAAAAAATTAAAAGGGATTTTTCAATCTCAATTTCTTCTAAGTGTTTTAATGCCATATCAGCCCCTAGGAATTCTATAATCGTTTCAGAGATTTCAGTTTTTCCTAAAAGACGCTTATTGATGAGGTTGTTTATCGGATCATCATCTACAAGAAAAATGGCATCAAATTGAATCATGCAAAGTGTAAGGATCAGGCTGTATAATTGCCAAAATACGATTATTCCAATTGGGAGAAAAAGTTTGAGGATATTTTTTAAATGCCTTTGAGAAAAGATTTTTTTCACAAAACAAAAAAGGAGGCCTAAGCCTCCTTTTTTTAATGATTGGGTTTGAATTACATCATTCCACCCATTCCGCCGCCGCCCATTGGAGGCATGGCAGGAGCTTCTTCTTTTACGTCTGCAACTACACATTCGGTAGTCAAAAGCAAACCTGCGATAGAAGCAGCGTTTTCCAAAGCCAATCTCGTTACTTTGGTTGGGTCGATTACACCAGCCTCGAATAGATCTTCGTATTGATCAGTGCGGGCATTGTAACCATAATTTCCTTCGTTTTCTCTGATTTTATTGATAATCACGGAAGGTTCTCCGCCTGCATTGAGTACGATAGTTCTCAATGGAGACTCGATAGCCATTCTTACGATGTTGATACCTGTATCTTGGTCTTCGTTGGATCCAGTTAGGTTATCCAAAGCTTCAGAAGCTCTGATCAAAGCCACACCACCACCAACAACTACACCTTCCTGAACAGCAGCTCTAGTAGCATGAAGAGCATCATCTACGCGATCTTTTTTCTCTTTCATTTCTACTTCAGTTGCAGCACCAATGTATAGGATAGCTACACCGCCGGAAAGTTTTGCAAGTCGCTCCTGAAGTTTTTCACGATCGTAGTCAGAAGTGGTTTTTTCGATTTGAGCTTTGATCTCAGCAATTCTTGCCTGAATCATTTCGCCTTGTCCTGCACCGTTTACGATAGTAGTGTTGTCCTTGTCGATGTTAACTTTTTCGGCACGGCCAAGCATGTCTACGGTAGCGTTTTCAAGCTTGAAACCTCTTTCTTCGGAGATAACAGTACCGCCAGTCAAGATTGCGATATCTTCCAACATGGCTTTTCTTCTGTCACCGAATCCAGGAGCTTTAACAGCAGCTACTTTTAATGCACCTCTGATTTTGTTTACTACCAAAGTTGCCAAAGCTTCACCGTCTACATCTTCAGCGATGATCAACAATGGCTTTCCAGATTGAGCAACTGGCTCTAATACTGGAAGCAACTCTTTCATAGAAGAGATCTTCTTGTCATAGATCAAGATGTAAGGAGACTCAAGCTCAGCTTCCATCTTCTCAGTATTAGTCACGAAGTAAGGAGAAAGGTAACCTCTGTCAAACTGCATACCTTCTACAGTCTTCACTTCAGTTTCAGTTCCTTTTGCTTCTTCAACAGTAATAACACCGTCCTTGCCAACTTTGTCCATGGCGTCGGAAATCATGTTACCGATTTCTTCGTCATTGTTAGCGGATACAGTTGCTACTTGAGCAATTTCCTTACTTGTTGAGATTTCTTTTGAGTTTTCTTTCAACTTGGCAATAACCGCAGCTACAGCTTTGTCAACACCTCTCTTAAGGTCCATTGGGTTTGCACCGGCAGCTACGTTTTTGATACCCGCATTAAAGATGGCCTGAGCCAAAACAGTTGCAGTAGTAGTACCATCACCAGCATTGTCTGCAGTTTTGGAAGCAACTTCTTTCAAAAGTTGCGCACCCATGTTTTCGATAGGCTCTTCCAATTCGATTTCTTTTGCTACAGAAACACCGTCTTTTGTGATAGTTGGTGCACCGAATTTTTTGTCAAGGATGACATTTCGACCTTTAGGTCCTAGGGTTACTTTTACTGCATCGGCAAGAGCATCCACACCTTTCTTAAGGCGGTCTCTTGCGTTGGTGTCAAAGAATAATTCTTTAGCCATTTCTTTTTTCAGTTTTAGGTTTCGTTATTCAATTAAAGGATTGCGAAAATGTCAGACTCACGCATGATTAGATAGTCTGTGCCGTCCACGTTCAGCTCAGTACCGGAATATTTTCCGTACAAAACAGTGTCTCCAACTTTCACAGTCAATGGTTCATCTTTTTTACCAGTTCCGATTGCCACTACCGTACCTCTTTGAGGTTTTTCTTTTGCGGTATCCGGAATGTAAAGACCGGAAGCGGTTTTTTCTTCGGCTGCAGCAGGTTGTACCAACACCCTGTCCGCAAGTGGTTTGATGTTCACGTTTGACATAATATGAGATTGTTTAAAGTTTAGATTAAAATTCCTACTGCCCCTTGAGCGATTCCTATGCCAAGCCAGTTTTTCTTCAAAATCCTGACAAATCGGCTACAATTATGTCAGGGTTTTCAGTTTTTATTTTTGGACTGATTTTAAAATCTGTCAAAATTTCGCTGAGCTATGGCAAAAAATGTCAGAATTCACTACTTTTTATCAAAGCTTTTGAACCTATGAGTAAACTTTCAAAAAACTGGATCACGGAAGGGTTGATTGACTTTGAGTACAAAAAGTATCAACTGTTGGCATATCTTCAAGAAACTGACAGACGATTTAAAGCCGTCCAATTATACCCTCATTTAGGAGAGCTAATTGAGCATCACCGGAACCTGGCAGAGCTTAAATCGGGGAAAAAGAATCTTTCTGACTTCTTTCCCAAAGCTTTGGAGAGTATAGACTTCAAGGAGACAAAACTTAATTTTGAGCCACGAACTGAGGACCACGAGGTCTTAAAGGAAATCAATCAAATTACAGATTTTGCCATTCCTAGAATTGAAGGTCAAATACAAGAAGGAAAGGCTATTTATGATTTTGTAGAAGACCAGGTTGAGTTTGAACCTGTGGGAATTCTTCCCATTTATAATCGGGAAGGTTTTGTATTAATGACCAGGGAGAAGAAGTCCGAGATTCATGCCTACCGATACAAGTCAAGCTTGTTGCAAATTGCTGGAGAGCGTTTTCGAAGCATTTCTGTCTGGTTGATCGGTATTTTCCAAAAAACGTTGGTCAGGACCTTGGAGGCTTTGAAGCTGGAATTAATTCGAGAAATCAAAGAATTGCCGAATCCAGCCACCTACAGAATGCACAGTAGACAGGAATTTCCAATCGAGGAGACATTACTTCCCATTAGCAAACGCTTATTGTTACAGCATGTCAAAGGATGAAAGAGCTAGCTCGCTTCGGCTAGCTCTTTCTTTGAACTGTTGATTTTTTTCTCTTTGCGTTTTTGTCTTTCCATGCGCTTTTTGATGATTTCTGCGCCGGGTTTATCAAACAGGATTAACCAGATTTCTTTTAAATTTTGGGCTTTTCGAATGTCTCTGAAAATATCTCTCCATTCGTGAAATACGAGATAAATTGGATTATAGGAGGTAACCGGTTTGGTGATACCGTAAATGGGTCTTTCCTTTTCTTCCATAAAGGTTCCAAACATCCTGTCCCAAATAATAAATGTGGAGCCATAATTTTTATCCAGATAATGCTCATCGCTTGCATGATGAACCCGATGATGCGAGGGGGTTGTGAAAATATACTCGACGACTGGATGGAGTTTGGTTATGTATTCGGTATGAATCCAAAACTGGTATAGTACGGCTATCTGATGGCAGATAAAAAATACAAATGGATCAAAGCCCATGAGCATTACAGGAATGAAAAACACAATTTTGATGTGCTGTGTCCATCCCAACCGAAAAGATACGGACAAGTTGTACTTCGAACTGTTATGATGGGTGATATGAGTGGCCCACCAAAATCGCTGTTCATGTGCCACACGATGCGCCCAATATCTTGCAAAATCGATAGCGACAAAACACAGGATAAATGACCACCAAGTAGCTGGTATTTTAAAAGGTGCCAGATTGTAAAAAAACAATGCTGTCCCAAAAGTTGCCAGCTTAATCATAGCGCTGATTCCTACATTGACCAAACCAATGGATGCAGCGGCTAGAAAATCTTTGGTGTCATAAGCGTCTCTTTTTTGGTACCAACTGATACCCCACTCGACAAATACCAAAAGAAACATGATTGGAGCTGCCCATAGGATTAAATTTGGCCAGTTCTCGAATTGTAGATCCTCCAAGCGGAGCGATTGTTTATTCATAAATAGATTTTGAAAATTATAGCAGATATCAAAAACGGGTGATAGCAAATCTGCTAAAAACGCTTTGCTTGAAATTACAAAAAAAGTCCGCCTTTGGAAAGACGGACTTTAAATTTTTAAAGCTTTTAACTTTAGATTACTGATTATCAGTCGAATCGGGAGTAGTTTCTTCACTAGGTAAAATACTTTGGGTCTCTTGGTCTCCGAAAGCAGGAGCTACTACTTGCTGCTTCGCACTTTCGATATTAGGAGACTGGAATTGGTTGGCCTCTGGAGAGCTATAGAAGGCGGAAGATGCTAAAGAAAGAACCAAGATTGATATGGCAAGAACCCATGTGGCTTTTTCCAAAACATTACCCGTACGTGTTACTCCCATGATTTGAGAAGCACTACCTCCAAAAGCTGCACCTACACCACCTTTGGAATTTTGTCCTAAAATGACCAAGATCAATAGAACGGCCAAAATCAGAATTACGGAAATCAGGAAAGTAAACATATAATTAGTCGGAATTTTTCAAGTTTTCAATTAAGTCCGCAAAGTAAGTTGATTTCTCTGGAAACTTCAAACTCAATTTCTCATAAATTTGAAGCGCTTTTTCTTTTTTACCCTGCTTGATGAGAAGTTTGGCGAAAGATTCTGTAATCAGTTCATCTTTTATTTTGGTACTGCTTTCAGCTAAATTTTCATTGTTCTGATTTGCTTCGATTTCTCGAATAGTTGCCAGTTTGATATCTTTTTTGCTGAATGCTTTGATCAAATCAATCTGCTCTTGTTTTTTCGCATCGAGAATTTTCTTCTTCTCTTTCTTTTTGATCGATTCGATTAGGTCCTCAGAGTTACCACGTTTTTTTCGGGTCTTTGCTTTTGGCTTTTCTTTCTTTTCGTCAGTCTTTTCTGGTTTCTTTTTGAGTTTTTCGTCCAGCTGCACTAAACTTGCAGTACGGTCTGCCAGATCGATTTTTTCCTTGGGTTTCTCTGGAAGAATGTCAACTGAAGGCTTGGTTTCCTGAATTGAAACCCCGTTTTCCAATAAAGATTTTAGCCAAATCCGATCTGGACTGGTAATGGCTGCCCAGCTCAAGGAATCAGACGTTTTTTCGGGAGACTTTTGGATCTCATACCGGGAAATCAGCACATGTGGAATCTGGAAATAAGGGAAGTTTTCCTGAATTTTTCTAAGCAGCAAAACATCCGATTTTTCTAGCTTATCGGCCCTATTGAGTATGTCTTTGAATTGATTGGCGTTCACTTCTGGTTTTTTTTCAATATAGGGATTTTACCAATTTGCCACTGTAGCTGTGAAAATATCTTGAATGATATTCTTGAAAATCTCTTCAATCAATCGATCCTCGACATCCAAGAGGGTAGTGGTTCGTGGATCATAATCCTGGAAAAAGGAGAAATTCTGCTTGAGGTTTTCTTCTTCATTCGTTTGGTTGATGTATTCCACTTCCACAGAAATAGTCAGACGCATTTGGCCAGCTCTATCAGGTAAATTTGGGTTTCCGCTTGAAACTACCGCTTGCGGTGTCAAGGTATAGCGTTTAATTGCTCCCGAAAATTGCAAATCCCCATTGGTTCGCACTAATTCCAGTTGGGTATTTCGCTGGTAGAACTCTTTCAGTGATTCAGTGAAGCGCTGCTCCATGTTGGCAGGGCCACCTCCTGAATCATTGAAGAAATTTTCTACCGAAAAGGTCTGTACCTCTTCGTAATTGATATTTGTCCCGGTAAAACTATAACTGACAGAGCATCCGCTCATTCCAGCTCCCGCTATTACTATTAGCAGAAATCCAAAAAATCTATTGATCAATTCCATATTGTTTGATCTTTCTGTAAAGGGTCCGCTCGGATATTCCCAAATCGTTCGCGGCATATTTTCGCTTGTTATTATGCTTACGAAGTGCTTTGATAATCATTTCTTTTTCCTTTTTCTCCAAAGAAAGGGAATTATCATCTTCTTCGTGCATGATGTCCTCTATGGCCTCATCTTCATATTCGGAGGAGCTACCATTGCTGCTTTTTTGAGATTCCAAAACCAATGGAAGGGGATAGCTCGGACTCGGTTCTTTAGGTTCACTTACCGGAATTCCTGTATCCATATCTTCAAAAAGCTCACTATGTTTTTGAATAATACTTTGACTCAATCCACCACTTTTATACGTGTCTAAGACCAATTTTTTTAACTCATTCATATCCTTTTTCATATCAAAAAGGACTTTGTAAAGCAGGTCTCGCTCCGAAAAATCCATGGATTCACCACCTTGACTTCCTGTTGGGATTGGCATGGGAAGCCTACTATTATCAGTGGGCAGGTATTTGGAAAGAGTCTGTGCATTTACCTCTCGGTTTTGCTCCAAAAGAGAAACCTGCTCAGCTATGTTCTTTAATTGACGGATGTTACCCGGAAATGGATAGCGCATCAATAAGGATTGGGCATCAGAATCCAAAGAAATTGGCTTGACACGATATTTCTCAGAAAAATCAGAGGTGAATTTTCGGAAAAGAAGAACTACATCTTCGCCGCGTTCGCGTAAAGGAGGAACATAGATGGGGACAGTGTTTAATCTGTAATATAAGTCCTCACGGAATTTTCCTTTTTCCACGGCACGGAGCAGGTTCACATTGGTAGCGGCAATCACCCGCACATTGGTTTTTTGGACTTTAGAAGAACC
>JABXHZ010000337.1 GCA_013373335.1 Cyclobacteriaceae bacterium
AATCTTCGTTTGGATGCTTGGATATTACCCTTTCTGAATGTCTATGGCATTGTTGGTCAAACTAAAAAAGCAGATATCAATGTGAATCTAGTAAAACCCATTCCCTTGGATGTGACCACTCAAGTCAGCGGAACTTATGTGGGATATGGCTTAATGACTGCCGGAGCTATTGGGCGAATATTTGTATCGCTAGATATGAACCAATCCTACAATTACAACCCCCGACTGGATGATCCTGCCAAAATCACCATTTTCGGATTGCGAACTGGACCGGTATTTCGCTTCCCCAAAAAGCCGGAAATGAATGTCACCATTTGGGGTGGAGCCATGTACTCCTCATTTAATGGGGAGACAAGTGGAAATATTCCAACGCTGGAATTAGCTCCCAATGCCCCGGCAAAAATCGATGAACTGAAAGGGAATCTGGATACCTGGTATGAGGGTTTGAGCCCTGCAGATAGACTCAAATATGCGATCATCTATAATCGTCTAGGAGAGGGACTGGATAATTTGGGCGAAAGCATAGAGGATAGCTATATCCAATATTCCTTCAACAAGAGCATCGATAATCCCTGGAACATGCTGATAGGAGCTCAGTGGCAAATAAATTACCGCTGGCAAATTCGAACCGAGGCACAGATTCTTGGGGACCGAACTGCCGGTTTATTTTCTTTGAATTATCGCTTTGGGATAAAAGGGAAAAACTGGTTTTCTAAATAATCTTCAATTTTCAAATCATGAGACATCCCTTTTATAAAAGCCTCTACGTACTACTTTTTTTCTTTTTGGGAACTATTCAGACGGCAAAGGGGCAAGTCCTGATTTCCTTACTTTTCGGAGAAAAGCTCAATTCTCCCAACCTGGAATTCGGATTGGAAGGAGGCTTCAATCGCTCTAATCTCAGTGGAATACCAGAGGCAAAGGGCTATAGTCATTTTCATTTGGGCTTTTATTTTGATATCCGGATGAAAAATGATTTATGGTTGAATACTGGTGTTCGAATTAAATCCCATACGGGTTCTCAGAACATCAATTTTTATTCACTAAATGATCCAGAACTAGATGCCATCTTTTCCAGAGGGACCATCAAAAGAAAGATTGGGTACTTCTATGTTCCCATCCACCTCAAATATCATTTTGGTTCTGAAAAACAGTTCTTTTTCCAAGCAGGAGGCCAAATCGGCTTACGGAATCGGGCTCAAGATTATTTCTTAAGCAGCTTTATAAATTCTGAGGATGCGAGTTTTGAACTGGATATCAGAGATCATATCAAAGGAATAGACGCAGGACTTTCAGGTGGAATTGGATATAAACTAAGAAAGGGCGGTGTGAACCTCGGAGTAACTTACTATCAGGGACTAATGAATATCATGAAAGCAACAACAGAAAGCCCTTACAATTACTCTTCGAAGAATTCAAACCTGTATCTTTTTGTAAGAATTCCTATAGGAGCTGGGTATAAAGAATCAAACTTGTAACTCACCTGCCTAGTCGCACCAAACCCAATGCTCTTCCCGGTGAGCAATTTTTTGGACTAGGCGGTCTTTTCTATTATCATGAAAATAAAAATCCATGGTGAGCAAATTCAAATCATTGAAAATGGTTGAAACCATTTATTGGCTTTCCTATACCGCTTAGATTTGTAACACTAGGATAATTCCTAGGAAATCGATTTATTAGAATTGCTTTACACAAACCTATACCATGACCTTAACCCTTAAAAACCTAGCTAAAAGCTCCCTTGCAGCTTTATTAGTCCTATTCGCTAACATCACTTTAGCTCAGGACGGAACCATTTATCCCCTTGAAGCTCCCGAGGAGCCAAATGCCATTCTCCTCGGAACAGGCGGCGTAGATAATCAACCTGCCTCCGAATCTTGGTTTCGCCAATGGGGCGACCCCATGGCCCGTAATATCACCACGGCCACACTTACTCCTTTCTTACCCGAACCTGGAAAAGCCAATGGAGCGGCAGTGATCGTCGCACCCGGAGGAGGTTTCAGATGGCTATCGATGGGAAATGAAGGTTGGGAAGTGGCTCAGGCTCTTGCCGATCAGGGGATCGCGGCTTTCGTATTGAAGTATCGCCTTCACCCAACTCCGGAATCACTAGAAGACTTCAGTGCTTGGATGAACCGTCCTCGCACTCCAGCCCCACCCAGTTCTTCGGATGCCTCTACCGAAGCCACACCTCCAAGACCACCGCAACTAGACCTATCCAATCAGCTCGAAGATGCTGAAGCAGCCTATGCCATGATCCTTGATCGAGCAGAAGAATGGGGAGTGGATACGGATAGAATAGGCATGATTGGTTTTTCGGCCGGCGCGGGCCTCACTATGCACTCAACTCTAAACTCCGAAAGTATGAAGCTGGCCTTTATTGGACCGATCTATGGAGGAATGGGTCCAGTCGATGTTCCAGCTGATGCTCCTCCCATGTTTTGTGTGATTGCCTCCGATGACTTTCTCTTCAGAGGTCAATTTGGCATCATCGATTCCTGGTACAAGGCAGGAATACCAGTAGAGTTTCACCTTTACCAAAATGGGGGACATGGCTTTGGACTTGGAAATCCAAACCGAACTAGTAATCGGTGGTTTGATGCCTTTATCCACTGGCTTGATGTAAATAAGTTTTTAACAGCCAATTAAACCTGTCTTAAACTTGGGGAAGCTTTTGTTTTGCTTCCATTCAGTGACTTTCAATAGCAAGAAAGGGTGGGGGATGTTCTTTCGGTGATCTTCATGGACAAGACTTGCGGGTCGCTATTGAAGGAAATAGCTTAGCTATCTATCAGGATGAAGAAAATTGGGATCCTTAAAGCATAACCATGTTCTGCATTTTTTAAAAACTTGAATGGATTCAGTCCATTGAGTTCGTGAAAAATGAAGACGGTTCTTATGAGGTTAGGATGGATTTGAAGTCTATTTGTAAAAGGAAAACGATTTGTAATACAAGCTTCAAATCCTCGTATTATTCCTTTGAAAATGCTAAATTAATAGATGAATAAAAGGAAATTCCATGATCGAATTTTCTAAAAAAATCAGCACTTAAACATGACGAAAAACGTTTCCTCAAATGAGGGAATGGATAAACCATAAAATTTTAAAATCATGAGTATTTTAACGGAAAATATTATTCCAGGTAATCAAGGAAAAGTATTTGAAACAAATGCAAAGGAAGCCAAGGATTTAGAGCAAATCAAAAAGAGACTTTTGGCAATGGAGGGAATCAAAGAGATCACCCTCAATCAAGATTCTTTTCCTAAGGAATTCATCGTGCAAACATCCCAAATGGTGCCTATCAAAGAAATCGAGCAAGCGGTTATTTCTGAAGGTTTTCACGCTATTCCGAAAGGACTGATTGAGCTTTAAAGATTGCCCATTAACCTGAATATCGGGAACCGGGTCTTACCCCAAATCAAGATTTTATCAATTCCAACGTACGGGAATGGACTAGAGAGCTATATTCCCTTATACTATAGCCAATCATCCACCAAGTCAACCAAGCAACATAGGTGTACATTTCAGCATTTGCCGTGAATAGAGGTAGCAATAAGCCTACCTTGGTAACTGCACCCACAAATGCGATACGAGCCGTTAGGGTATCATCAGTTTGATAAAATACGCGCAAACTCAAAACTACACCCGTAGCCAAGGTAAGCAAGTACAAAAGCATCCCGATCCATCCCAATTGAACCCCATAGATTAAAAACTGATTTTCGCCTCCAACCCGAAGCTCATCGGTCACACTTCCCACGTTCCCACTCATGGCTAAACCTATCCCAAGAGGATTGGCGATCATGGAATCAAGGGCCAAAAGCCATTCCACCACGTGACCGATACTTGAGGAGTTTTCAAAGGTAAGTGTATCTACTACGAAGTAGTAAAAATCCTCCGAAGCAAAAAAGACCACATAAAGGCCAAAGCCAAAAAGAGCTAAGAAACCCAAACCGATCAGTTTGTAAAGACGAAAAACTAGGGCAATAAAGAAAATCATCACAAAAAAGGCCCCAAATGCTGCTCTTGAAGCAGAGAAAATCAAGCTTCCCAAGGAACAAGCCATCACCAAAAGGTATAACCAATTCATCTCTTTTTTACTTGTTAAAAACCAAATCAATCCCGCTGCAAAGCCCATCAAGACTGAGCTAGCCATTTCCAAAGGATCCGAAAAAAAACTAGCCAGTCGCTTCGTGACCGCCTGTGTCTCAAAGGTCCAAGTCAAACCAAAATTGCCAGTTGGATCAATGTTGTTAATAGCCTGATTGTAGAGCGCATATCCTGTAAATTGCTGCAAATGGGCATTTAGAATAAAGTTTTCAACCAAATTGACCAAAAAGGCTCCAATAGCAACGATGAAAATAATCTGGAATAAGCGCCGGATTTCTAGCCCCTCAAACCGGGTATTCCTTCCCAGAAAGTACACCAATCCAGGAATAAGCATGGTCTTGAAGTAAAGAAGTTTATTCAAAAAAGAAGCTTCGCCTAAAGGAAGGAGTAGATAAACGAAAGCCAAAGCCAAAAATCCCAAAAACAACCAATCTGTTGAAATTAGTCGAATAGGATAGTCTGCTGGTTTTCGCTGATATAGCACAAAAGCCAAAACCGCCAGGATAACTACTAACTCCTTCAAAATCTGAAAAAGTGCAACCACTTCTGATGAACGGGTCACCAAATACACCACACTGAGTGTAGTAATGTAAAAAGGCAAAAATGCTGCAAGAAAGTAGATAAAATAGCTCCACTTTCCCCTGAACAACATCTCTTGCAAAACCCAAAGGAACCCAGCACCAATTGCCAAAGCGATCAATATAAAAAAGACTAGAGCCATTGTGAATCAACTTTAAGTTTGATACCAATTCCATCTATGATGCCTTTGAGCACAGCCTTTAATTTTTTAAATCTACCTCTCATTAAAAAGTATACCATCCAAATTGCAAACCTGCTCAAATGATACGCATATCGGATAAGGGCCTGTAAAGGATTAGAGGAAGTGGACCGAAGAAGAAAAATTTGATTTCGTACGTGATAATAGAATACCTGGGGACTCAATATTCCCTCATCCTGCTTTTTCTTGGAACTCGCACCTGCTTCGTGATAAATCTTTGCCTCAGGAACCAGTCCAATTTCAAATCCTTTCTTCCGAATTCGAAGCGACCACTCTACATCCTCAAAATAGACAAAATACTGCTCATTCATCAAGCCGGCCTCCTCTATAGCCTCCCTTTTCAACAAAATGGCACACCCTGTTGCCCAATCTAACTGCTCCCGCTTAGGGTTAAAGTTTCTGAGATATTGACGATCTCCTAAAGTAACGGCCCGGCCTAACAGTTTTTGCCATTTGCCTCCGGCGCTCCAGATTTTATCCTTTTCATGCAAAAAGCAAATCAAGGGTTGAAGGACTGCCAGTTTGGGATTTTCTGAAAAGTGGAACATCATTTTTCCTAAGAAATCTGCCTCCACTTCAGTGTCATTATTGAGTAATAGGATATAATTAAACCCCATCTCCAAAGCTTTTCGAATCCCTACGTTGTTTCCTCCGGCAAAGCCTAAGTTCTTTCCAGTTTCGATTAGGTGAATCCAAGGAAATTCATTTTTTAACTGAGCTCCTTCTGGATTTGTAGAACCGTTATCCACTACCAAAACCGAAAAGTCTGCATAGTCCAGGGATTGCAGGGACTGCAAACAAGTTCGGGTAAAGACGATCCCGTTCCAATTGACTAAAATAATGGCGACCGAAGAGTTAGGCATAGAACCCATGGACCAATTCCCTTTTATGCCTGTATAAGAGCACCAAACAAATCAAGAACACTATCACTTCTGTAGAAATAATCCCTATGCAAAGTCCTATTCCGCCCATAAAGCTGGTCAGTAGGGTAGAAACAATAAGCATATAAACACACATCATCCAGCTCGCTTTGAAAAGGAGGTCTTTCAAATCAGCCACAAGAAGCAAAGTGATATTTCCCACGTTCAAACAAGCCAAAAAAGGAACCGCTGCTAATATTTTCAGATAAAGTACAGACTCCTCCAAGTTAGACTTGGAAAGCACCTGTATAATCCAGGGTGCGGTAAAGTGTGCACCTGCGGCGATCAATGCACCTGCCAATAATACTCGGAGATAAACCTTCTTCAAAAAGCGGAAAAAACGACTTGGATCATCCTTGTGAAGCTTGGATGCATTCGGGAAAATAGCTTGAATAATTAAAGCCGGAAAAAGCCGCAAAACCATAACCACCCGCTCTGCCAAACTATACATCCCGAGGGTTTCTGCTACCGAGAAAAAACTCAAAATTATCAAACCTCCGTTTATGGAAATGTGACTGGCCAGGTTGGAAAAGAAAAGAAGAAGGTTGTCCTTCCAGCTTTTCCAAATAGCCGAAAATTCCGGTCTGTAGAAACGAATTCCCAAAAAGGAATGGATGTAAACCAAGAGGAGCAGATTAATAGAAAGCCCAAAAAAGCCCATCATGAAATTGACCCATTTGCTTTGATTCGGAGAATGGATAAATAGGACGATACCCATCAAAAAAAGCAGTTTGGAGAAAATATTGGCAATGGAAACCAACTTCATTTTTTCCATTCCCTGGAAAAACCATAAAGGTAAAGTAGCCTCTGAAAAGAGTAGGAGAGAAGAAAAAACCAAAATAATCCGGTATTCAGGAAATAAATTAAAGCCAAAAGCTCCCACAAAAATCAACAAAGTCGCGATTGCTGCGAGGATGGATTTAGCTGAGAAAACATTAGAGACTAAATGAGACAGCGCCGTTTTATCCTGTTGGTTGATAGCTACCTCCCGTGGAGCACTTAGATTATAACCAAAGCCAACCAAAATATTCAATAGCATTATTACCGACAGAGATAGGTTCACCAATCCAAACTGATCCACACCAATACTTTGAATCAAAAGGGGCATAGAAATAATGGAAATCAGCACATTGGAAGACTGAATCACCGCCAAGAATAAAAAGTTCTGAATAGACTTATTGCGGATGAAATTACTAAGCGGTAGAAGTGCTAATTTTTCAAACATGGCAGCCTAGAGTTTAGCTTTCCTGCACATGTTTTTGGTACAAGCGACGGAAATAAAGATAAAATAGCGTCAATAAACCTAAAATAATGGCTCCCAAAACCATTCCCTTGACCAAGCGGATTTCACTTCGCTTTAAGGGAAGCCTGGGAGAATCGATAATCTGTATCAGTGGCGAATTGTTGCGGTGATTTACTTTCGCGATTTCCAGATTCTTGACGATTTCCTGGTAAACCGCAGCAGTTGCCTGCACATCAATTTGTCGCTTTCGGCTCTCCACTTGGGCTGAATTTAGCAAAGGGTTTACATTCGGAACACGATCTGTCGCAGAGGCATATTCAGCTATACTTTCATCCAAAATCGCTCGGACCGAATCCGCTTGTGTTTGAAGAATCTGAAGGTTTTCTCCTGTTTTCTTGGTTTTAGTTTCAAAATAAAAGGTGTTCACTTTTTCTACTAGCGTCTCGTTAAACACCTTCGCATACAACTCATCTTTGGAAGAAATGCTGACTTGAATGATGCTGAGCTTACGATCGGGTTTGGCTACAGAAAGCTGATTTTCCCGAATCAATTTGGAGACTTGCTGAACAACTGAATCTTGTGCCACTGTAAATTGATCCCGAGGAATGGAAAAATCCATAGCAGGAATATCTACTTTGGAGGCCCATTTTTTATCCAACTCTTCGAATTCCACAAACCGATCAATCAACAACTGATCCTCAGAAAAAGGACTCAAAAGAGTCTCACCCAGCATACGATCCGACCGATAGAGTTCCATAATATTGTCCCCCTGAAACAATCCACTTGTACTGCCCAAAGAACCTAAATTGACCCCAACCAAGGAGGCCAACCCTGACATTTGGCTCAAACTTGCACCATCACTTTCTTCTAGAACAAATGAAGTCTCGGCATGAAATACTGGCTTCTTGAAAATGGAAACCAAGGCACCTAAAATCAAACCCAACACGCCAGCTACAACTAGGGTTTTCCACTTAGAGATGAAAAAAAGCAGCCATTCCCGAAGATTTTGAATGACTTCCTTCAGGGTAAACTGATTATCTGAAAAATGATTTGTAGAACTCATTACAAGTTGATTTGTGAAACAACCAAAACCAAAGTTGCTAATCCTGTTGTGATTCCGACAACATCACCCAGACGAAGTGGAAGTTTTGGCCCTTTGGTAGGAACAATCACCTCGGCACCTGGCTCAACGGATGGAAAATTTCGAATTCCCAAAAAGCCTTTGGTTCGCTTCACCGCTCCATTAGCATAGACCACATAGGTTTGTTTGCGGTTGGCTCGTCTTTCAAAGCCACCAGCCCCATTGATATAATATTTCAAACTTCGGCCGCTTTCAAATCGAAGCGTAGTTGGGTAAACAACATCTCCTCGCATCCGAACGGTTTGTAGCAACTTGGGTACTGAAAGTATATCCCCTTCTTCCAAAATCAAATCATCTTCAGAACCCGGGTTTTTCAGGATGGCTTCCAAATCAATCGCTACTGCTTCGGTCTCTTTAATTTTGACAGCAAATCCAGGCGTTTCAGAAGCAATTTGGTCCAATGATTCCTTTTTGGCTTGAGCGATTAGCGTATCCACAGGATTCTCAGCTACAGACAAATCGGAAAATAAGCGACGCAATAATTCTTCTTGAGCTTCTGAGTTATTTGGATCTTCGAGCAATTGTAATCGAAGGGACTCCAAATTTCTTCTTCTTCGAATCTGTTCAGACTCTGTATTAAAAAATTCAGTCCTTCGGATGAGGGTAGCTCCCTTGGCATAGGCAAACTGATTGAGACCACCAGCCCTTTTTACTAAATCCGAAATACGCTCATCAGCACTTTGAATAGCAAAAATCCCAGGAGAATAAACCTGTCCTTCGACAGCCACTAGTTTTTGCATGGTAAAGGCAGCCTTCTTTCGGACAATGACCTGGTCAAATGGCTCTAATGTTTGTGAAGTACCGATCGGAGATAAATCAGGATTAACCTTTACTGGGATGATATCAGAAAGTGTTCCCAAATCCGAATCTTCTAATCTTCGCGCAATTTCTATATCATTGGGGTTGGCTGATTCCTCCAATCCTCCTGCCAAAACCAACAACTCTTCAACCGTCATAGACTCGGAATACGGATACACTCCCGGCTTCATTACTTCACCCAAAACCTGCACATATCTCTCCGTTTGGATATCATAAATACTGGAAATCCGAACTACATCCTCTCTTTGCAAGACAATATCCGGAGCAGAACCATTTAAAACATCCCTTAAATTGACTTGAATCATTTCTGAACTCAAGTCGTTTTTGGTTCGCAAAATACTTGCTTGCTCCAAATATGCATCGCCACGAAGACCTTCCGCATTTTTTACTAATTGTGAAAGCGTCAAACCCTCTGTCAGTGCGAAAGTCCCTTCACGATAGACCGCCCCTTTGATTTGTACGCGATTGCTGTATCGGTCCAATATTTTTCCAACGGTAATCTGATCTCCTCCCTGAAGAAGGAACATACCAAATTGATTTTGGTACACATCGGAAACTGCTCGCTGATTTTCACCTATTCTAGAAATGGAAATTCTATTTCGGAAGGCTTCATCGGTAAACCCGCCTGCATAGCGAAGTAAGTCTTCCATAGTCTCGCCTTCTTTCATTTCAAACACCATGGGACGCTTAACCTCACCGGATATTTCCACTCGGGAAAGATAAGGCGTTACTAAAATTACGTCTTGGTCTTGCAGCTGTAAGTCCAAACTAGCCGTACCATCAATCAAGAGATCATAGACATCTACTTCGGCAAGTTGGCGGTTATTTCTTACCACCTTTATTTTTCGCATGGTACCATTTTCGCTTGGACCACCCGCGGCATACAAGGCATTAAATACTGTCGAAAACGCACTGAGGGTGAATGTTCCAGGCAAACGAACTTCTCCCAAAATGTGAACTTTAATGGTTCGAACATTTCCCAAAGTCACTTGCAAAAAACTGGTGGGGTTAGAGCCCAACAAACCAGAATAGTATCTTCCGACACGGTTTTTAATGATGGCGGTAGCCTCTTCAATAGTTTTTCCTGAAACTGCCACCGGACCAATATTATCCAATAGGACAAAGCCATCTGGATTAACCGTCGCCTGGTAGTATTGCTCTGATTCACCATAAATATCCACGTAGACCATGTCTCCGGAGCCCAACACATAATTCTTGGGGGTCGCTTGATTCAGACTGGGTTCAAAACTTAGCCGTCGGTTTTTTTGAAAAAAAAGTCCGCTTCCGAAAATATTCGACTCTACCTCCAAATCAACGCTTTCTTGAGGCTGGTAAATTCCTTGGGTGATTTCATTGATGTCTACCTGCATTCTTGGATTTCTTCGAGAGGAACTCGTGGATCGGCTGGACGATCCCATTACATCCAGTTCTTCAAGCCTACGCCGAAGTTTTTCAACTTCCAGCGATGACATTCCTCTAGCTTCCGCCATTTGCAAAAATTCAAATGTAGAAAGCCCTGCTTCATTAGCCCTTCGGATTAATTCTTGAATCTGCTGATCCGAT
>JABXHZ010000349.1 GCA_013373335.1 Cyclobacteriaceae bacterium
AGACAGATTCCTCCATTGAGCCAATGTTGGGAAATTCCCCAATAAAAGGCCGTGAATCCGAGCAGCACCAAACTCCAGAAGACCACAAAGAATAAGGCTCCGGGGAAGAGTTTGTATCGGAGAAAAATAATGGATCCACGGGGGGTATCCTCAACTTCTCCGAGAATGAGGGGAAGAAAGGTATTGCTGCGCTGTATGACTTTGGAAATGCGGAAACTCTGATTCCCGACGATCCCATTGAAAGCAATGCCCTTTTGATTTTGTAGCTGATTCTTATCCAAAAAATTCACCTCCCGGGTTTTCCGGGAAATATGCTCCATGACCTCCTCTTTGGAAAGCGCACTGACCAAGGTTTCGGTATGGAAAGGGAAAAGGTTCATGGGTTTTATAACTCGATTTAGGAGAAAAGGGTTGGCTAATTTACGATTTACAAAAGGGAAGTACGAATTACGATTGACGAATTACGTGGGGCAAGGGAAGTTTTTGGCTCGCGCAACGGCGCTACGACGCAAGGAGTTTTCTCCCGCGAAGAGGCAAAGAGTGAAGAAGTTTGGAAGGAATTACGAATTACGAGATACGAAGTAGGTAGGGAAGAGTAGTTTTTATTGTGATTTCGCTCTCTGGATGCAATTGAAATCATTGTCAGTCCGAGCGGAGTCGAGGACAGCATAATTACGAAATACGAAGTACGAGATACGCGGGGCAGAGAGGTTGCTTGGTGGATTTTTAAATATCGAACGCTGAATGCTGAATATCGAATAATGAATTATTGGCTCACGCAGCGACGCTACGACGCAACGAATTAGTCTCCCGCGAAGGCGCAAAGAGTGCTGGAAGCACGAAAGATCAATAGCCCAGGGTTTTAACCCTGGGTAAATGAATCAATGCCTCACCCCAGCGCTGGCCCTTGATATTTGATAGGAATAAAAAATAAATGTGCCAGCAAGACAAAGACGAATTGTAAAAATATCGAATGATGAATAATGAATGTCGAATGATGAAGTTCGACTCACTACTTACTTCTTACCATTTACGAATTACGAAGTAAGGACAAAAGAGAGCTATTGATGGGGATTTTCCCGACTCAGGTCAATTGAAATTATTGTCACCCTGAGCACTTGAGAGACGTGAGTCTCGAAATCGAAGGGTCCTCTAACCTCAAGACTCCCGTCTTTCGGGTGCTCGGACTGACATGGAATAATTTTCCAAACTTTCAATTTTTCAATCTTCAAATCTTCCAATCACCTCACCGCAATACAAGAAATCTCCACATTCACGTTTTTTGGAAGTTTGCTGACTTCGACGGTTTCCCGAGCGGGAGGATTAGACTTGAAGTATTGTCCATAGGCCTCGTTGATCGTGGCAAAATCATCCATGGATTTGATGAAAATGGTGCATTTGACTACATCGGCAAAGCTAAATCCTGCTGCACGCAGAACCGCTTCCAAATTTTTCATGACTGCATGAGTTTCCTCGGTGATGTTTTCATTGATCAGTTCGCCAGAATCCGCATCTAAAGGAATTTGACCTGAAACATAGAGGGTATTTCCAGCCAAAACTGCCTGGGAATAAGGACCAATAGGAGCAGGAGCCTCAGGGGTGAAAATGATTTGATTTGCCATACAAAAGCTGTGTTTAAGAAAGTTGGGTGGTCAAAGTTAGAAATCTTGAGGAAATACGATGTACGAAATATGAAGTACGAGATACGAAGTACGAATTACGCGCTTCAGAGCAGGGCTTGGCGGTTTTTAGAATATCGAATGATGAATGAAGAATGTCGAATGATGAATTTTTGGTTCACGCAACGGCGCTACGACGGAACGAATTGTCTCCCGCGAAGGAACAAGGATTTAAACCTAGGACTGACATGGAATAATTTTCCAATCTTTCAATTTTTCAATCTTCCAATCATCTACTCACCACTTACTATTTACAACTTACTCCCCACTCACCTTACCAACTACCCCCGGCACCGCCACCGCCGAAGCTTCCGCCACCGAAACCTCCGAATCCGCCGCCACCGCCGCCGAATCCACCGAAGCTTCCTCCCCCACTGGAGAAATCACCAAATTTTCCTCTTCCGCCACCTTTGAGCATATTGGCTAGCATAATTGTCGTCCAGAGGTCAACGCCTCCTCCTCGACCGCCCATATGGTTATCGTTGTCCTTGCGGTTTCGGATCAATGGAATAATTACAAAAATGAGGATGAAGATGAAGAGGATGACAAATCCACCCCCCTCATTTCCATCTTCAAGAACTTGGTCGGCTTTGTATTCACCGGAAGCCAGTTTGATGATCATATCGGTCGCCTGATCCAATCCCGCATAGTAGTTTTCCATTTTGAAATTCGGGATAATCAGGTCAGTTACGATGCGCTTCGTCAAGGCATCTGGTACCGCACCCTCCAATCCATAGCCTGTTGCGATAAATACCTTTCTGTCATCCATGGCGGCAAGGATTAGGATTCCGTTGTCATTTTCAGCCCCGCCTATACCCCATTGATCTCCGAGCTGGAAAGCATAATCCGAGATATCATAAGGACCCACCGAGCGAATCATGACGATTGCGATCTGAGTAGAGGTGCTGTCATTGTAGGCAACCAGTTTTCTCTCGAGCTGATTGACTTCACTGCTGCTCAGCGTCTGCGTGAAATCATTTACCAAACGAGGTGGATTGGGAGCCGGAGGAAAATCCTGGGCTTTTGCACCTAGCAAGATGAAAAAAGTCAAGAAAAGGAATAAGAGGTCTTTAAGACCCGAATGAAATTTCATCAGGTAGTTCGTTTTCGTCTGCGTCGCCTTGGTGAGGGAAATGTTCGGATAGGGCTTTTCCGGCGGATTGGATTCCTTCGATTAAGCCTTGGGTAAATTGACCTTTGCTGAATAACTCGGCCATACGGTTTTTGATCTGCTCCCAAAAGTCCATGGGGACCAC
>JABXHZ010000288.1 GCA_013373335.1 Cyclobacteriaceae bacterium
CCGGAGGTTTTCCCCAAAGCATATTTCCGTTGCCTCCCAAATCGCTCTGGCATCAAATCATTGAAATAGAGATTCTTTTTACTATCCCCATCGGCATGGATGCCTGCGGTTTGAGTAAATACATTTTCCCCAACCACAGGTTTGTTCGCTGGAATATGTTGTCCGGAAAATTGCTCCACCAATTTTGATACACGGAAAATCTTCTGTTCCTGAATCCCAATTTCAAAATCAGTGAAATCCTCGATAACTGCAACTACAGATTCCAAGGGTGCATTTCCGGCACGCTCTCCCAAGCCATTAATCGTCGTGTGGATTCCTGCTGCACCATAAAGAATCGCTTCCATGACATTGGCAACGGAAAGATCATAATCATTATGCGCATGGAAATCAAAATGAAGCTCAGGAAACTTCTTCTTGATGTCCTGAAAATAGCTTTTCACCTCTTCCGGAGCTAGCAAACCCAAGGTATCGGGCAGCATCACTCGCTTAACGGGTTGGCTTTGAAGAAATTCAATTAAGGAAAGTGTATAATCCCTAGAATTTCGCATGCCATTGGACCAGTCTTCCAAATAGACATTGACTGAAACTCCCTTTTGCTGAGCATAGGCAATGCTTTGCCGAATATCTTCAAAATGCTGTTCCGGCGTTTTTTTGAGTTGATGAATCAAATGATTTAAGGAGCCTTTGGTTAGCAGGTTCATCACACGTGCACCTGATTCCACGATCCAATCCACTGAAGCAGGTGTGTCCACAAAACCCAACACCTCAACACGATCCAAGTATCCTTTTTGAGAAGCCCATTGGGTTATTTTCCGCACTCCCTCGAGTTCTCCCTCGGATACTCGGGCAGAAGCCACTTCTATACGGTCAACTTTTAGTTCCTCCAAAAGTAACTTAGCAATCTGAAGCTTTTCAGAAGGCAAAAAGGAAACACCTGAAGTTTGTTCGCCATCCCTCAGAGTGGTATCCATGATTTCGATTCTTCTTTTTGCCTCCATGAAATTTGGATTATCTAGATGCAGCAAATGCTTCGATTTCATCAGACATATTCAACAAATAGTCGATATCGTCAAAGCCATTTTGCATATTACTCTTTTTGTATTCGTTGATGTCGAAAGTCTCAGACTCGCCTGTTGAAAGCAATGTGATTTTCTGCTCAGGCAGATTTACTTCGATTTCGGTTTTGGGGTCTGCTTCAATTGCCGCAAAGAGTTTGTCAGCAAATTCCGGAGAGACTGTAACTGGAAGCACCCCAATATTCAGACAGTTATTTTTGAAAATATCTGCGAAGAAGCTGGATACAACACAGCGAAAGCCGTAATCATAAAGCGCCCACACCGCGTGTTCTCGGCTAGAACCCGAACCAAAGTTCTTTCCAGCAACCAGGATTTTTCCGCTGTAAGTTGGGTCATTAAGAACAAAATCCTTTTTAGGATTCCCTTCGACATCGTATCGCCAGTCTCGGAAAAGATTATCTCCAAAGCCCGTTCGTTCAGTTGCTTTTAGGAAACGTGCTGGAATAATCTGGTCTGTATCTACGTTTTCGGTAGGCAAAGGAACTGCCGTATCTCGAAGAACAGTGAATTTATCGTAAGCCATTTTTTCGAATTGTAAAATTGAAAGATTGGAAGATTGAAATATTAATTCTCAAAAACTTCCCTCGGGTCGGTGATTCTGCCGGTGACGGCAACAGCTGCTACGGTCAATGGAGAAGCTAGCATGGTTCGAGCTCCTGGACCTTGACGACCTTCAAAGTTTCGATTGGAAGTCGATACCGCATATTTTCCTGCAGGAATCTTATCATCATTCATCGCCAAACAAGCAGAACAACCAGGTTGACGCAATTCAAAACCTGCTTCTTCCAAGATTTTAACCAAGCCTTCTTCATGGGCAAGTTTTTCAACTTCCCGTGAACCCGGAACGATCCAAGCGGTTATGTTTTCGGCCTTTTTCTTGCCTTTGACAAACTCCGCCACAGCTCGGATATCTTCAATCCGTCCATTTGTACAAGAACCCACAAATACATAATCGACTTGCTTTCCTTTGACCGGTTCACCGGGTTGAAAGCCCATGTATTCCAAAGATTTCAGATAGGAGGTCTTGTTTGATCCTTCCATTCCCTCAGTCGTAGGAATTCTATCTTTGACTTTGATTCCCATCCCTGGATTGGTTCCATAAGTAATCATGGGTTCGATATCCGCTGCATCAAATTGATATTCCTTATCAAAAACGGCTCCCTCATCTGTTTTGAGTGTTTTCCAGAATGCAACAGCTTTCTCCCATTCTTCACCTTTAGGAGCATATTGGCGACCTTTTAGGTAATTGAAGGTGGTTTCATCCGGCGCAATCAGTCCACCACGAGCTCCCATTTCAATAGACATATTGCAAATGGTCATCCGGGCTTCCATGGAAAGACTTTGAATAGCAGAACCGGCATATTCCACAAAGTATCCGGTGGCACCTGCAGCTGAGATTTTGGAGATAATATAGAGGATGATATCCTTCGAAGTCACCCCTTTTCCAAGTTCACCTTCTACAGAAATTCGCATTTTCTTTGGCTTTGACTGCATGATACATTGGGTAGCCAAAACCATTTCCACTTCAGAAGTACCAATTCCAAAAGCAATCGCTCCGAAAGCTCCATGAGTGGACGTATGAGAATCCCCACAAACGATGGTCATTCCAGGTTGAGTGACACCCAATTCAGGACCAATTACATGGACAATCCCATGATGTGCTGTACCCAAATCATGCAATTCAATTCCGTATTTTTTGCAGTTTTCCCGAAGCTTTTCCACCTGCATTCGAGACAATTTGTCCTTTATTGTTTGATCCTGATCGACTGTTGGAACATTATGATCAGGAGTTGCGATGGTACGCTCTGGATACTTTACTCCAATTCCTCTTTTCTCCAAATTGAGAAATGCGACAGGAGAAGTTACTTCATGGATAAAATGCTTATCGATGAAAAACACATCGGGTCCAGCGGGTACATGGCGTACGACGTGGGAATCCCAGATTTTATCAAATAGTGTTGTTTTTTCCATAATTAGGCAGTCGCGTATTCTTTGACTGGAATTTTGTTTAATGCATCTACAAAAGCTTGTGCAGAAGCCAATACGATATCTTCATTGGAGGCAAAGCCATGATACGGTTTATCGGATTTGATCACCCGCATATGGACTTTTGCCACATCATTGGATCCATGAGTCATGGCCTGAATGAGGAACTCTTCCAGGTCTACTTGTGGCTGAACCATTTTCTCGATTGCTGTCAAAACAGCATCAACAGGACCTACCCCGGTTGCGGAGGCTTGGTGGCTGGTATCCCCAATTTTCAACTTGACATTTGCTTTAACTTCTCCATTGGAAGAATAACTCACTTCCTGCAATTCGATGAAATTGGACTCATCAAGATACTTTCCAACAAGTGAAAGCAGATCTTTTCGACCAATATCTCGCTTGGAATCAGCCAACTCCAAAAAGGCCTCATAAACTTTTCGAAGTTCATCTCCTTCTAGTTCTACACCCAAGGCATCCAAATGGTGCTTCAATGCGGCCCGACCAGACCGTGCCGTCAAAACAATGGAAGATTCTTCAACACCTACCTCTTTCGGATCAATGATCTCATAATTTTCCCGATGCTTCAACACACCATCTTGATGAATACCAGAAGAATGGGCAAAAGCGTTTCTACCCACTATCGCTTTGTTTGGTTGCACAGGCATATTCATCAATTTGGAAACCAAGCGACTAGTATAATAGATTTTTTGAGTGACAATATCCGTATGAACCGGAATGGCTTGATGACATTTAATCGCCATCACTACTTCTTCCATGGAAGTATTTCCTGCCCGTTCACCGATTCCATTTATCGTCACTTCTACCTGACGCGCCCCGTTTTGTACACCAGCAACTGTATTGGCAGTAGCCATACCCAGATCATTGTGGCAATGCGTGGAGATGATAGCTCTGTCAATATTAGGAACCCGATTTTTCAGGTCAGCGATAATTCCACCATATTGCTCGGGCAAGCAATATCCAGTCGTGTCAGGAATATTGACTACGGTAGCACCAGCCTTGATTACTTCTTCGATGATCTTACAAAGAAAATCCGGCTCGGATCGACCCGCATCCTCGGCATAAAATTCCACGTCCTCCACAAATTGCTTGGCAAATTTGACCGCTGCCACCCCTCTTTGAATAATTTCATCCGGAGTCGAGCGAAGTTTGTATTGGATATGGTAAGGGGATACACCGATTCCGGTATGAATCCTTCCTTTCTTGGCGAATTTCAAAGCTTGAGCTGCCACCTCAATATCTTTTTCTACAGCTCGGGAAAGGGCACAAATGATAGGGTTGGAGACAGCCTTTGAAATCTCTACAACTGAATTGAAATCACCCGGACTTGAAATCGGAAATCCTGCCTCAATGATGTCAACACCTAATTCTTCCAAGGCTTTCGCCACCACAATTTTCTCCTGGGTATTCAATTGGCATCCAGGAACTTGTTCTCCGTCTCTGAGGGTGGTATCAAATATCCACAGCTTGTCACTCATGATTTTTTGGGTTTAATTATTTTCTGGCCGCAACTGACGGACGACAGCACCTGCCTGCCACATTTCTGATTCTCTTAATTCTTTCAATTCCTCTTCCAACTTCTCCCGGTAATCCGGCTTAGAATTAGAATCGATTGACTTTTGGGCTTCTTTTCCTGATTTAACAGATTCATACAAAGCCTCGAATACTGGCTTGGTTGCATCACGGAAAGGCTTCCACCAATCCAAGGCTCCACGCTGGGCCGTAGTCGAACAGTTGGCATACATCCAATCCATTCCATTCTCTGCTACCAAAGGCATCAAGGATTGGGTCAATTCCTCCACCGTCTCGTTGAAGGCTTCGGAAGGTGTATGACCATTTTCACGCAATACTTCATATTGAGCGGCAAAAATTCCCTGAATCGCTCCCATCAGAGTTCCTCTTTCGCCAGTCAGGTCGGAAGTAACTTCCCGATAGAAATCTGTCTCAAACAAGTAGCCTGAACCTACCCCAATTCCCAAAGCAATCACACGATCCTTGGCTTTTCCAGTCGCATCCTGATAGATAGCATAGGACGAGTTCAATCCTCTTCCTTCCACAAACATTCTTCTCAAAGAAGTTCCTGAACCTTTGGGTGCTACTAGTATCACATCAACATCTGCAGGAGGTATAATTCCAGTTTTGTTTTTGTATGTCACCCCAAAACCATGAGAGAAATACAAGGCTTTTCCAGGATTCAGGTGCTTCTTAACTGTAGGCCACAAAGCGATCTGTCCTGCATCAGAAAGCAAGAATTGAATGATAGTGCCTCGCTCACAAGCTTCTTCTATATCGAAAAGTGTTTCTCCAGGTACCCAACCGTCAGCAACAGCTTTGTCCCAAGTTTTAGAATTCTTTCGCTGACCTACAATGACGTGGAAGCCATTGTCTTTTAGGTTTAAAGCCTGACCTGGACCTTGAACCCCATAGCCAATAACCGCAATCACTTCATCTTTGAGTACCTCTCTGGCTTTTTCAAGAGGAAACTCTTCCCGAGTGACCACGTTTTCTTCCACATTACCAAATTTTAACTTCATAACTTTATAAGATTTAATAGTTTGATATTCAAATATTTATTTAATAAAATCATCGATTGTCACCATTCTTTTTGCGACGGCAACTCTCCCCGATCGCGCAAATTCCAAAAGACCATAGCCTTTCAAAATTTCCAATAACTCTTGGGTTTGTTCCTTATGCCCTGTCAATTCCAGTACTACAAACTGAGGCTCTGCAGCAATGATTTTTGCGTTGTGTTGACGGATGATTTTTTCAAGTCCACCGTCAAGGCGGGTTACAGGAATTTTATATAAGGCAATTTCTTGATAGACCACTCCCTCATCTTCATGGTAAAAAGCCTTGATCACGTCAATGACCTTCTCTATCTGATTGACTAGTTGAATCACCATTTCTTCCGAAGTGGTGACTTCTATGGTGATCCGGTGAATCCCATCCACTCGGCTTTCCGAAGCGGTCAGAGCATCAATATTGATCCCTCTTCTCGTAAAGATGATGGTGATCCGGTTCAGGATTCCGATGAAATTCTCGGTAATGACAAAAATCGTATAGCGCTTCATAGTCTGGATTAGCTTAATCGAACCTCTTCAACGGAACAACCCGTTGCGATCATAGGGAAAACATTATCTTCTTTCTCTACCATTACTTCCAAGAAATAAGACCCGTCATAAATCAGCATATCTTCGATGGCTTCAGTCAAACCCTCTCTGGATTTTATCCGCTGGGCTTTGATACCATAGGCTTCAGCGATTTTTATGAAATCCGGATTATCCAATTCTGTGAATGAATAGCGCTTATCGAAGAACATTTGCTGCCATTGCCGCACCATTCCCAGGTAATTATTATTCAATAGGACAATCTTCACCGGTGCTTTGGTTTGCATAATAGTACCCAGCTCCTGTATCGTCATTTGAATACCTCCATCCCCTAATACACAAATTACCTGTCTGGAATAATCATACAATTGGGCTCCAAGAGCAGCAGGAAGTGCAAATCCCATTGTACCCAATCCCCCAGAAGTGATTTGAGTATGAGGTTTTTTGTAGTTGAAGTATCGCCAGGCAATCATTTGATGCTGCCCTACGTCCGTTACCAAAACAGCGTCATCTGCTTTGTATTGATTTATTTGATTGATCACTTCTCCCATGGTTAACCCAGTTTTGGTTGGAGAAATGTCATGTTGCATGACTGCTTCTTTTTCCAATTCCTCCAATTCCCGGAATTTCGCCAACCAATCAGGATGACTTTTCTTCTCAACGGCCTCGGTGAGCATGGAAAGACTTTCCTTACAATCTCCCAAAACAGGAACATCTGCCTTTACATTCTTATTGATTTCTGAAGGATCCAATTCCAGGTGAATGACTTTTGCCTGTTTGGCGTAGCGTTTTAAATCTCCGGTAACTCGGTCATCAAATCGCATCCCCACGGCAATGAGTACATCACACTGATTAGTCAGAATATTTGGGGCATAATTGCCATGCATTCCCAATTTGCCTACAAAGCAGGGATGATCCTGAGATAAGGCCCCTGAACCTAACAAGGTAGAAGCAGCCGGGATGCCAGTTTTATCCAAGAAAAACTTCAACTCCGTCTCCGCCTTACCAAGTACTACTCCTTGGCCATACAATACATAAGGTCGCTCAGATTGATTGATCAATTCCGCTGCTTTTTGGATAGAAGTTTTTTCTACAGGAAGGTGAACCTTGTAGGATCGAAAACCCAAGCAAGGAGTATAATTCATTTCTCCAAAATCCACCTGAGCATTTTTGGTAATATCAATTAAAACTGGTCCTGGTCTTCCAGATCGGGCAATGTAAAAGCCTTTAGCAATTGCGGGTGCAATATCTTCTACTCTTCGCACTTGAATATTCCACTTAGTCCCCGGCATGGAAATACCGACCACATCTGTTTCCTGAAAGGCATCCGTTCCCAGTAAATGGGCAGCCACTTGGCCAGTGATACAAACTAGTGGAGTACTGTCGATTTGAGCATCAGCAAGACCTGTAATCAAATTCGTAGCACCCGGTCCAGAAGTAGCTAAGCAGACACCTACTTTTCCAGAAACCCGGGCATAACCTTGCGCCGCATGAATAGCCCCTTGTTCATGTCGGGTAAGGACGTGCTTGATCTGCTCATGATAATCATATAAGGCATCATAAACAGGCATGATCGCTCCACCGGGATATCCGAAAATTATCTCCGCCTGCTCAGCAATAAGGGATTGGACGACAATGTCCGCCCCCCGGATCATGGATTCCTTCATAGGTTTAAAATTTATCTGTCACACATCCTTCAGAGGCGGTGGCAACGAGTTTATTGTATTTCTTTAAAGTCCCTTGTAGCCCTTCAATGACTTTAGGAGACCAGGATTTCTTCCGCTCCGCAAATTCTTCCTCACTCACAGCTACAGAAAGCTCCAAATTATCAGCATCGATGGTGATGATATCCCCATCTTTTAAAAGACCGATTGGACCTCCGCACCAAGCCTCGGGCGTGACATGTCCCACCACGAATCCATGAGTCCCTCCAGAAAATCTACCGTCTGTAATCAAGGCGACCTCGGAACCCAATCCTGCACCGATAATCATGGAAGTAGGCTTCAACATTTCAGGCATACCAGGTGCACCTTTGGGACCCACATTTCGAATCACCACAATATC
>JABXHZ010000143.1 GCA_013373335.1 Cyclobacteriaceae bacterium
ACCATCCACACCCACTTCCTCTAACCAAAACCTTCCTATCTCATAAATTTCTTCGCGGACCTTAGGATTATCAAAATTCAAATCCGGCATTCCTCCCCAAAAAAATCCATAGTAGTAATCTTCACCAAATCCGGGGTCGTGCCATTGTCGAATATTATCTGAATCCAAGGTAATCACCTTTTTATTTAAGAAGTCAGCAATGGTATCCTTTTGTGCCCATACATAATAATCCCGGTAAGGATTATCTCTTCCTTTTTTGGATTCCTGAAACCACGGATGTTCAGTAGATGTATGATTGATGATCATATCAATCACAATTTTTATGTCACGCTTGTGGGCCTCATCCAAAAGCCGTTTAAAATCTTCCATCGTCCCATAATCAGGATGGACTGCCTTATAATCAATCACATCATATTTGTGGTAAGTGGGAGATGGCATAATCGGCATAAACCAAATAGCATTTGCTCCTAACTCCTTTACATAATCCAGTTTCTCAGTAACACCATTAAAATCCCCAATTCCATCTCCATTGGAGTCATAAAAGGACTGCACAAAAATTTCATAGGTCACTCCAGCCTGAGGCCAGTAGTTTTTCACCACCGGTTTTTCTTTGGGACTGCAAGCTCCCAATACAATAAATGCCAAAATCAGAGTTTTTAGAAAAGAAAAATTTCTCATTGAAATTAGGGTTTAAACGGAAAAAGAAAAGCCACTATTTCAAGTGACTTTTCTTTTTATCTAAAATCAGTTTCTATTGATTGCGTTGAGCATATCGAAGGCCTTCTCCAGGCGCTTCACAAAATTCTCTTCGCCTTTTCGAAGCCAAGCTCGTGGATCGTAATATTTTTTATTGGGACTATCCGGTCCCTCGGGATTGCCCAGTTGACTCTGAAGATAGGCTTCATTTTTCTTATAATAATCCAAAACACCTTCCCAGGTAGCCCATTGCATATCCGTATCAATATTCATTTTAATGGAACCGTAAGAATTTGCTTCACGAATTTCTTCAACTGATGAACCTGAACCACCATGGAAAACGAAGTTCAATGGCTTTCCGGAAGTACCGTATTTCTTATTGATATATTCTTGGGAATTCTTCAAAATAATCGGCTTCAAACTTACATTTCCCGGTTTATAAACTCCATGGACATTTCCAAAAGCTGCTGCAATGGTGAATAAATCACCTATTTTCTTCAAATGCTCATAGGCATAAGCCACTTCCTCAGGTTGAGTGTAAAGCTTGGATGAGTCAACATCTGTATTGTCTACTCCATCTTCTTCTCCTCCTGTAACTCCAAGCTCAATTTCAATGGCCATTTGCAACCGTTCCATCTTTTTAAAGTAAGAACAAGAAATCTCAACATTCTCTTCGAGTGGTTCTTCAGAAAGGTCCAGCATATGAGAGCTAAATAAAGGTTTGCCATAGGCATCATAATGCGCTTGCCCTGCTTCTAGCAAACCATCTATCCAAGGCAAAAGCTTCTTGGCTGCATGATCAGTATGTAAAATCACCGGCACCCCATACGCCTCGGCCATTTGATGCACATGATGTGCTCCAGAAATAGCACCAGCTATACTTGCTTGCTGTTTATCATTTGGCAAACTCTTACCTGCAAAAAATTGGGCTCCACCGTTTGAGAATTGAATAATTACTGGGGAGTTAACTTTTTTCGCCGTTTCCAAAACTGCATTAATGGAATTGGTACCAATTACATTGACAGCTGGGAAAGCGAATTCATTTTCTTTTGCGTAAGCGTACAGGTCTCGTAATTCCTGTCCGTATTTTACTCCAGGTTTAAATTTCATGCTTGAGATAGGTTTGTTTACTTTTTAATAAAGCGCTGATGAAGCACTCGTCTGTTATCAAACGCTTCAAAGATATAAATCCCATTTTTAAAATTACCCAAATCAAATTCTAAATTATTTTGAATTTGAGACTGCTGACCAGATAGCATCAATCTACCACTTAAATCTATAATCCGGTAATTGGCCGCGCTCATCCCCTCAGGTAATTGAATAATCAAGCGACCGGATGTTGGATTTGGGTATAACTTAAATTCACCTGCCGGTATTTCCTCATCGAGAATGGAAGTCACATAATCCTCTTGAAGAATTCCTGACTCAGGCTTTGGTAAAGGTTTAGAAGTAAATAAATAAAACTCAGATGGCCGAAAACTGAAATTGACACTAGATCCGCTTACTTGAAGCTCCTCCCCTGTAAAATAATTGTACCAAGTTCCTGAATTAGGGAAAGCTACAGGAACGTTTCCAACATTTCCAATACCGAAATTACCATGCATTACTACATCTAAATCAGGATGTTCCAAAATAATGGACTTCACACTTCCACTTAAATTCAGCGTTGTTTTTTCTGGATTATTGAAAACATCATGATCCTTCTTGAGCTGAATCATTTCTTGATAGAGCTTAAAAAGCCGTACACGTTGTGGATCATTCAAATAATTCCAACGGGTCGGTTTGATGCCCAAACGGTCATTATTCAATTCCTCATCATATCCAAATTCACCGAATTGCCAGAGCATCTTTGGACCTGGAATCCCAAAGTAAAATGCAGTTAACAATTGATTTCTGTTTACTGCATTTTCCAACTGCCTTAAGTTTATTGGAGATGTTTTCCCAAAATTTAAGGTTTCCCACATAACACGCTCTTCATCATGTGACTCCTGATAAGCAATAAGATTGGGGGTTTTCCATCCACGATTTCCGTAATAAGCCCAACCAAAATCTTTATTTTCTCCTTTGGCCATCTCACGGAAATCAAAATTCATATTTCCCCAGAACATAAGGCCATAATCTGCCAATTCTTTTTCTTCGTCATTTGCAGCTAAGTGCTCCAAGATGACATAAGCATCCGGATGATTAGACTTGATCCTATCATAAATTCGTTTCCAAATCTTGATCCTACTTGGATCATATTGAGACCAAATCCCTACATCGTTACCAGAGTTCACCTGGGTAAAGCCTTTGCTAAGATCAAATCGAAATCCGTCAAATTTGTATTCCGTTAACCAGTAATTATTGACTGAATCTACAAAAGCAGCTGTGTATTCACTTTCATGGTTGAAATCATAGCCCACATTAAATGGATGTTTTGCTACTCGATTAAGCCAGGGATTATCTTCTGTAGGGGCTCCATAATCCCCATCATTGTAAAGTCTTACAAATGGACTTTGACCAAAAGCGTGATTTAAAACCATGTCCAAAATCACCATTATCCCCCGACCATGCGCCTCGTCAATCAATTGTTTGAGATTATTTTTAGTGCCATAATATTTGTCAGGAGCAAAGAAAAAGGAAGGGTTATATCCCCAAGATAAGTTACCCTCAAACTCACCAACAGGCATTAATTGAATGGCGTTTACCCCTAATTCTTCCAAATAATCCAAGCGATCCAGAACAGCTTGATAAGTTCTTCGGTCATCAAAATCTCTAACTAGCAGTTCATATATCACCAATTCTTCAGGATTTACTTTCGTATAATTCGTGTGTTTCCATTCAAAAGGATCTTGGGCTGTCTGAAGAAAAGTAGCCTGAAACTCAGTTTTTCCATCCGGATAGGATTTAAGTCCTGGGTATCTACCTTGTTCAATAATCTCCTGATCATGAAATGGGTCAGAAACTTTATCGGCATAAGGATCTCCAATCCGAATACTTGTATCAATCAAATACTGAAAAATATATTCTTGCTTGGGGGTTAGCCCCGAAATTTTCAACCAAAAAATCTCACCGTCCGGAGTTCTCTTCATTTGATATTCGGGAAGGATTTCCCAATTATTGAAGTCGCCGATCACATGAGCTATCCTTTTGCCAGGAGCCTGAAGAGCAAGAATTACCTCGGTATCGGAAATGTAATTTATCCCAAGTCTAGCACCAATTGGCAATTCTTCTGTTTCAGATTGAGAAAAAACATTAATCGTTATGGATTCCGAATCCGTTTCTTCTCCTGCTAAAGCTTTTGCTGTCAAAGTGAACGTACCAGCTTCTGTTGCGGTAAATTGGTAAGTCAAAGAATTTACAGATTGAGCTTTTTGAACTTCCACACCATCCAATTCGAAAGATATTTCTGCAGTAGTGGAGGTTTCTGCTCTAAAATCAAAACTTTCTCCTACCTCAAGTGAAACTTGACTAGTTGCTGGGTTGGTAATATTTACTGTAAAACCTTGTGCTAGATCTACAAAAAAATCGCTATTGGATGAAGTTTTTCCTTCCTTGGTTCCATCGGCATTTCTAAAAACCAAACCCAATCTGTAAATAGTCAAGCCATTTGGGTTGTCAAAAAATTCATTTGGTATTAATTCATAGGTATAAAGGTTGCTCTCCCCTGCAACCTTAGTCATTTTTGCCTTAGGATCATCCGTTCCCCAACTAAAGGGAACAATTGACCATGTGGTGGATTGAGGTCCTTCAGTGACCGCCCCGATATGAATATAAACATCGCAATTACAATCTTTCAATCCCGTGGTCCCTTTTGATGCATCATAAATCAACTTGACTGATTGTGATGCATTAGGAACGGCAGGCTCGGTGCTTAATTGAGCTTTGGCAATAGTCCCAAAAAACAACCATAAAAAGATAAATAGAAGCGAGTTTACTCTTTTCATTGAAATAAGATAATAAAGACAAACCGACTCCAAAAGCGAATGCCCAAAGAGTCGGTTTGATTAATGAAGTTAATAAAAATTAATTTTTGGTCATGGTGTACTTCACTTCACCTGGAGTACGGAAGTCCAAAGTCACGGTATAATTTCCCGCTTCAGCAACAGCAATATTTGGTCCATCAGCTGTAAGCTCACCATTTGAACCACCATAATTGAATCCCCAATCTTGGTTTGCTCTAAATTTCATTTCACCTGCTTTCAAATCAGTGGTGATTGTCAGCACATTTTGGTCTCGGTCAAACTTCATTTTGGTTTCGGAATCCCAACCACCTTCTGTTGCATCACCGATAATTCCCCAGTAAAGTGGCTCACTTAAGGTATAGGTTTTCGCCCCCAAATCTACTTTCATGAAGAATGTTCCAGATTCAGTGACTTTGATATTATCTCCATCTCTATCCAACGTACCATCAGCTCCACTATCTCCATAATTAACATCCCAATTATTAGTCTCATTCACTTTGAATTCACCAGTACCGCCTGGGAGGATGTGAACATATCCCTCGTAGACATCGTCAAAGTTTACCGATTTCAACACCGTCATTTCATTGCCCGGGTTCCATCCTTGATAATCTCCAGGAACGTAGATTACCGGAAACTCAACAACAGAATTGTAAGGGGTAATGGAAAGAGTAACCGTTTCACCATAAATCGGAGAAAGTGGTTGGTTGATGCTTGATCTCACTCGGAAATCAACATCCACAGGGTTATCAAACATTGCCCCTTTTGACAATAACTCATCGTTGATAACTTCAGCAGTAGCCTCTATTATGTTTGATGTTGTAGACCCTAATGTTACAGGATTTGCAAAGTTTGCTCCTGCTAAATCCATTTCAAGGCTGTAAGTCACTGTACCAGTCATTCCAAAATCAGCTGCCGTTACTGTAAAAGGAATCAACTCCTCAGGATTATCTGCACTCAAAACCAAGCTAGATCCAGAAGTAGGATTAGCCAACGTAGAACCAGTTTGTGGAATAATGGGAGGCATTTCATAATTATCACATGCCCACATAGCAGGAATCACAGCTGCAATCCACGCGATTTTCTTGAAAACTTTCATAAATTTTTAAAGTAATTGTTAATTGATTTGGTTACCCATATTTACAAGCCAGAATCTAAGAATAATCCTATTCATACAGTAGTATTTGCATTTTCTACGGAATGATCCTGACGATTCGTATCTAAATAATAGATGGCTTCCTGCATCAAAACAATACTTCGTTCAAAAAAAATAGGCCCATTTTTGATGCAATCGTTTGCGACATCGTTTGCATTCTCAAACTTTTTTTGATAAAAATTTTTGAGCTTTTGAGTAAATTCAGCGAGTTTGTAAAAAAGCTAGTAGATCACAGCTGAAAAAGTTGGGATTTGAGCTTTACTTCCATTCTAGGAATAATATAATTTATGAAAATAGGACAAGCAACCATTAAGGATATTGCTAGAGAGCTAAATGTCTCCTCTTCAACGGTTTCCCGGGCTTTAAAGGATTATCCTGGAATAAGCGATGAGACAAAACGAAAAGTAAAAGAACTGGCGGCAAAACTGAATTACAGACCAAACGC
>JABXHZ010000223.1 GCA_013373335.1 Cyclobacteriaceae bacterium
AAGCTTCAGAAAGTACCTTGGTCGTTTCCTGGAAGGAAGCCGCAGAGATAAAGCTCTCTGTACCCAAAGAAGCTGCAGTAATACCCTGTAGCGTTGGCTTGGATACTGCGGTTTCTGCATCGCGGACTTGAACCAATTTGAGATCCTTACGCTTCAAGCTGGAATTTTCATCCCGAAGTCTTCTAGCAGAAATAATCATTCCAGGCTTCAATGTAGTCGAATCACCGGCATCCATTACTACCTTTTTGTCAAGGATCATATCGTTTTCTTCACGGAAAGCCCACTTGTCAACGGTCTGTCCTTGCAAGAAGCTGGTATCACCAGCATCTAGGATTTCAACTTTTTGCATCATTTGAGATACAATCACCTCAATATGCTTATCGTTGATTTTCACACCTTGAAGTCGGTATACTTCCTGAATCTCATTCACCAAGTATTCCTGAACAGCAGTAGGACCCTTGATGGCTAGGATGTCATTAGGAGTAATCGCTCCATCTGAAAGTGGCTCACCGGCACGGATGAAGTCATTTTCCTGAACCAAGATATGCTTGGATAGAGAAACCATGTACTTCTTCACTACTCCGTCCTTGGATTCGATAATAATTTCTCGGTTACCACGCTTGATACCACCATAAGTAACTACACCGTCGATTTCAGAAACGACAGCAGGGTTAGATGGATTTCGAGCTTCGAACAACTCGGTAACTCGTGGAAGACCACCGGTAATGTCTCGGGTTTTACCTACAGATCTAGGAATTTTCACCAAAATCTGTCCGGCTTTTACTTTATCACCCAAGTCAACTGCCAAGTGCGCCCCTACTGGAATATTGTAAGCCTTGCTATCATCACCATAGTTGACTACGATGGCAGGGTTCTTAGTTCTATCTTTAGTCTCGATGATTACCTTTTCGCGGAAACCAGTCTGGTCATCAGCTACTTCTTTATAAGTGATACCTTCTACGATAGACTCGAATTCCACAGTTCCATCAAACTCAGAAAGAATTACAGCATTGTATGGATCCCAAGTACAAAGTGAATCACCTTTTCCAACCTTTTGACCATCTTTTACATTCAAGATAGCTCCATAAGGAACGTGGTTAGATACTAGTGTTTTGCCATTCTTGGCATCATTAATTCGGATTTCTCCGGATCGACCCATTACTACAGTAACTGGCTCTCCGTCTTTGTTGGTTGTTTCTAGGAATCTCAATTCTTCGTCGAATTCAACCACCCCTTCAAACTTGGCATTGATACTTGCGTCAACTGCCATATTGGAAGCCGTACCACCCACGTGGAAAGTACGAAGTGTCAACTGAGTACCAGGTTCACCGATAGACTGTGCGGCAATAACACCGACAGCTTCTCCAGCATGTACCATTTTACCAGTAGCTAGGTTTCGTCCATAACACTTAGAACATACGCCTCGACGTGTTTCACAAGTCAATACAGAGCGGATTTCAACCTCTTCTACAGCTGATTCATCTACAAGCGCTGCGATTTCATCATCGATTTCAACACCAGCAGGAATGATCAATTCGTCGGTAACTGGGTCATATACATCGTGTACGGATACACGACCCAAGATTCTTTCAGAAAGTGGCTCAACGATGTCCTCATTGTCTTTCAAAGCCTGAACTACCAGACCTCTCAAAGTTCCACAATCATCTTCGGTCACAATCATATCTTGTGCTACGTCTACCAATCGACGAGTCAAGTAACCCGCATCGGCAGTTTTCAAGGCTGTATCTGCAAGACCTTTACGTGCACCGTGTGTCGAAATAAAGTACTCGAGTACGTCCAATCCCTCTTTGAAGTTGGATAGAATTGGGTTTTCGATGATTTCACCGACAGAACCTTGCAAGTTTTTCTGAGGCTTCGCCATCAGACCTCGCATACCTCCCAACTGACGGATTTGCTCTCTAGATCCTCGAGCACCGGAGTGCATCATCATGTAGATCGCATTGAATCCTTGCTTGTCATCCTCCATTTTCTTCATGAGGATGTTGGTCAAGTGAGAGTTGGTACGAGTCCAGATATCAATCACCTGATTATATCGCTCGTTATCCGTGATCAGACCCATGAGGTAGTTGTTCCAAACAGCATCAACTTCCTCCTTAGCTTTGGCAATCATTGGATCTTTTTCATCTGGAATGATTACATCATTTAGACCCATGGAAAGACCACCTCGATAAGCCATCTGGAATCCTAGGTGCTTGATATCATCCAAGAATTGAGCAGTACGAGCAACTCCACAAACCTTCACTACCTTAGCGATGATTTGCTGAAGTTTTTTCTTAGTAAGCAGCTCGTTCACATATCCTACCTCTTCCGGAACAAATTGATTGAAAATCAATCGACCCGCTACGGTGTCAACCAATTCTTCTTTCAATTCACCTTCAGGAGTACGAACAGTCACTTTACACTTAATGTGTGCGTGCTGGGAAATTTGTCCTTCGTTAAGAGCAATAATTACTTCCTCCTGTCCGTAGAAGGTCATTCCTTCTCCTAAAACTGGTTCCTCTGGAGTAGACTTTTTACCTTTTGTTACATAATAAAGTCCCAATACCATGTCCTGAGAAGGTACTGTGATAGGAGCACCATTTGCAGGGTTCAAGATATTGTGAGAGGAAAGCATCAAAGTAGAAGCTTCCAAAATAGCCTCATGACCTAGTGGTACGTGAACCGCCATTTGGTCACCATCGAAGTCAGCGTTAAACGCAGTACATACCAATGGGTGAAGCTGGATCGCTTTTCCTTCAATCAATTTTGGCTGGAATGCTTGGATACCCAATCTGTGAAGAGTTGGGGCCCGGTTGAGAAGAACTGGATGTCCTTTCAACACATTTTCCAAAATATCCCAAACCACAGGATCTTTTCGATCCACAATTTTCTTAGCAGACTTAACGGTCTTTACAATGCCTCTTTCAATCAGTTTTCTGATAATAAATGGCTTGAAAAGTTCCGCCGCCATATTTTTAGGAAGACCACACTCGTGAAGCTTCAATTCAGGACCAACCACGATCACAGAACGACCGGAGTAATCCACACGCTTACCGAGCAAGTTTTGACGGAATCGTCCTTGCTTTCCTTTCAACATATCAGAAAGTGATTTCAAGGCACGGTTACCATCAGATCTTACCGCATTTACTTTTCTTGAGTTATCGAAGAGGGAATCAACGGCCTCCTGAAGCATACGCTTTTC
>JABXHZ010000101.1 GCA_013373335.1 Cyclobacteriaceae bacterium
ACTTCTTCGCCGTCAGTGGCCGCATTGCTAACAGCCAAAAGGAAAGCTACTTTTTCAAAGTCCTTCTTGGCTCGGGTGGCAATAGCTTTCGAGGTTTCCCGATAATTGTGGTCCCGAAATTCCGCCGAATCGATCCTGAAGTATTCTTTTTTCATATCCAAAAGCAGGATGGCTATAGCACCTGATTCAGTCTCTTCGTCAATAAACTCCCCATTAGTAGTAGAGCCAAAAATGGCAATGCCGCCTTGGTTAAGTATGTTACAAATGGTCTTTCGGTCTTGTGAAACTGACATAAACACGATAGCCAAAGTTGGCAGAAACCCGTCTGCCATACTTTCAGAAAGCGCTGTTTTAATTTCTTCCGAGGACCTTCCTTTGATTGATTTTGCTATCATTTTTTAATGTTTTCTGTTTTGTTTATTTCTCTTTTAAAGCCACCCAGCTCACGGTTGTACCATGCCATTCACAGCGCCCTTTATCCAGTTTTCCGAACTCACCCAAGGAGAAAAAGCCTAGCATCGGCTTGTTCCAAATGGTAGCCAACCCTTCTATCTCGGTGTCAATGAGCGGTCCAAATGAGCCGAGCCTACCTACGCAGGAAAAAACTAGCATAGCATCTGCATCTGGCATTTCCATTTCTTTCACTGTCCTTGCGCTTTCCACCACTTTTTCAATTACATCAAAATCCGGTGGAAGCGAAAAACGAAAGCGGTCGCCTTCCTTCACTTCCCCGGCTAACATCACTGATTGGTTGGTAGGATTAAAAAACAGGGCAGGCCTCATAATTACATGTCCTGAAGCCCGCTCAAATTGAAGGGGATAGCCAAGTTCCGTAGGAAGCAGCCCATTGGTGCTGTCAGCAGAAACGATCATTTCATTGCCTAGAAATCGCTGAATCACGTTCATTGCCGGCTCATGGTCAATGGTAAATACCCATAAACCCTCGACTTTTGTAATTGTCTTGGTCGTACCCACGGGCTTCCAACCAGACACGGCAAATCCATTTATCAAAATCTTATCCCGGTCAATGATTAGAGAAAGCAAACCACTTGAACTGGATGATGCGTTGGTGAATACCAAACCCAAGCCATCATAAAGATTACCGGCCACACCTCCCATAATGGCGACTTCCTCATCAGCAGCATCCGTGATCCCCCTAATTAATTTATCGCCGGAAACCCCGAAATCAATGGGTGAAATGATAAACCCTGGATTTGCAAATAAATTCTTCCCTGCGAGCCCTGCTCTATGTCCCGCTTCATAGGCAGACGAATCCTTGTAGTCATTAAGCATTATGCTGAAATATGCCGGGTTCATATCCATCAGCATGACTGCTATATCATCAGACTCTAAGCCCTGTTCTGTAAATTTTTGGGAAGTTGAAAGCCCAAAAATAGCTATACCATTCCTGTCAAATAGGGTCTGTATAGCTTCGGTATTTTCCACCTTGGTCAAGGTGATAATAGCAAGCGTTGGCTTGAAACCATCCTTTGTGCTCTCAGCGAGTGCTGCTTCTATTTCGGCTGGCGTAGTGCCTTTTATGGTTATTGCTTTCATCTTGACTTTATTTTACTTTCTCTTTCAAAGCCACCCAGCAGCATGCAGTCGAATGAATGTGCTGCTGTCCATTTTTGGCCCTGCCAAATTCCCCATAGGTAAAAAAGCCTGCCATTGGGCTGCTCCATACTTCGGCTAAGCCCTCGTTTTCTAGGGTTACTAAGGGTCCCAGAGTGGGCTCTCTTCCCGCACAGGAAAATACCAACAAGGCGTCTGCATCCTCAGCTGCTGCACTTTTGACCGCTTTTGCTTCCTCGATAATTTCCTCTACAATATCAAAATCAGGAGGTACCGAAAACCAGAAAGTTTCGCCCTCTTTCATCTCCATATCCATGACCAATGCATGTTCTTGGCGATCAATATTCATAGGGGACTTAATTACTGTTTCCTGACTGTTTTCCCGCTCTACAATAAAGGGATACTCGAATGACAGCTCCTCTAATAGATTAAAATCCTGTCCTGAATCCCCCTCGCTTTTGCCTAGATACTTCAGATACATCTCCACAGCAGGTTTTCCGTCGATACTATATAAAAGTTTACCCTTACTATGGGTCACTTTTCGGGAGATGCCCAGCTTTTTCCAGCCTGTAATAGCCATCCCGTTCAGGGAAACTCGATTTGAATCCAAAACCAAAGCAACAAGTCCATGATTTGTCTCCCTGTTTTGGGTAAATACAGCCGTTCCTTTTAATGTAAAATCATCTCCTGCCATGCCTCCAAAAAAGACTTTATCCCTGCCGATCGCTTCCGAGAGTTCATAAACTAGGGATGTTCCGTCAAACAATTCACCTTCCTCAGTTACTCCGGTACTACAAAGGATTAGGGAAGGGTTGGGAAATCGGGAAAGTGAGGAGGTTGCCAAGTGTTGGGCCACTTCTTGAATACTTTTTGTGCCGATTTCTTCAAATAAAATAGAATAAGCCTCAGGCTTTAAATCCATCAATAAGACAGCGATTTCTCCTTTACTTTGATGGCCATTAACAAACTCACCGCAGGAGGTAGCTCCAAAAACCTCAATATTATATTTCGCAAGGGCTTCAGTTACTGCCTTTCGGTCCTGCTTTAATGAGATAAAAACAATAGCAAGCGTGGGTTTAAAATCATTACCAATAGCTGATTCTAGTGCTCTTTTGATTTCCTCAGTTGATTTGCCGTAAATGGATCTTGATTTCATGTGTTTAGTTTGATTATAAAACTTGTTCCCTTATTGAACCCGGTTTCTATTTTTAATTCTCCCCCATGCGCCTTGATAATATCATTAGTTATACTTAGCCCTAAACCGGTACCCTCTGTCCCTTTTTTGGTTGTAAAGAAGGGCTGAAGAATCTTATCCTTGATCTCATCAGGGATTCCGGGGCCATTGTCTTCTACCTCAATAAAGACTTGATTTTTTTCAGATTTGGTCCGTACGGTGAGTTTGGGTTGGTAGGAGCTAGGAACCTCTACAGTCTTCTGTCTCATGGCATCAAAAGCATTGTTACAGAGATTCACAATCACCCGAGAAAAGTCCTCCGAAATCAGATTGACTTTGCCTATTCCTTCCTCAAGTTGAAGGTCTATATCTACATTGATAGGGGTTTTACCGGCCCGCATGCCGTGAAAACTCAAATTGACATATTCCTTCAGCAAAGCATTGAGGTCGGTGGGTTCCATTTTTCCATCTCCACCTCGGGAGTGCTGCAGCATAGATGTTACGATCCCGTTAGCTCGCTTTCCATGTTCCTGAACTTTGGAAAGATTTCCTTTCACATCTTCCAGAATGGCGATGATCTCTTCCTTCTCCTCCGAATCCACTAACTTTTCCAACTCCTCAAAAGCCTCATCGATCAGTTCATTGCTGACTTCGGAAAAGTTGTTGACAAAATTCAGTGGGTTTTTGATCTCGTGTGCGATACCTGCGGTAAGCTGACCCAAAGAGGCGAGTTTTTCTTGTTGAACCAGTTGGGTTTGGGTAGCCTTGAGTTCGGTCATCGCCGATTCAATTTCCGCTTTTGCCTGCTCCAGTTTGACAAAGTCTTCATAGCGTGAATAGGCAATGGCAAATGCTTCGGATAGTGATCTAATCAAGTCAATTTCATCTTCAGAAAGTGGTTCTATAGAACCCACATACAGCATCCCCTGGGTAAAGGGCACAAAGTGAAGATTCAGTGATTCAGGAGGCGCGGCTGCACCCTGATAGGTTCTTCTGTCTTGAATCAGATCCTTCTCCATCATCTGATTGATCCAACTCACAAAATCCTCCTTATCCCAGTGTTGCCTGAAAACCTCTCCTTTTCTCCAAGCTTGCACCGTCTGATAGGTAAGCTCACTCGATTTGAAGGGAAGGTGTAATGCACCTAAGGATTGGCCTTCGGAAGAAGATAAATAAGCTTCTACAATTTCTTGTTTTACATTGATAATGAACACACCGCAGCGAATAAAGGGGATTTCCATTGCGTTAAGCTCTTTGAACAAAAGTGGCGTAATCTTATCCAAATCGGCAGTTGTTCGCATGGCTGAAATATCTGCGCGAACCCGATCCAAGGAGGCTTGTCTTAGGGCAGCTTTGGCACTGGCTTGTGCTACCTGGAGATCTTGAAAGCGTGTAAAGGCAAAAGCAAATACTGCTGTGGCTCTTCTCATTAAATCCCAACTTTCGGCTGAGATCGAACCTGAGGAGGCTGCGCCTAAGAATCCGTCTGAAAATTTATAGAGGTGATAGGTACGCTCAGGAATCGTTTCTCCATAGAATTCACTCTTGCCTAGAAGCTCAGATTTACTTTCACAGTATCGAATCCATTCGATTCGTTGTTCTCCCTTCATCTGAATGGAGGCTTTTTTCTCTTTAGACCGATAGAACTTTAGCATTTGTTGACCTACCCACGTATCCTGCAGATCAAGAACCATCTGATCGGAAACGCTTCGTGCAGGTTTCTGACTATTTTTTATCGTGAACCAGCACTGGGTCAAATTACTGGTTTCATCATGGATGTAAATGGAGCTGGTCTCCAATTCCTCTACTCCCAGAATACCCATTTCTTCGCGGAGCAACTGTGCTACTTCGGTCAATTCCTCCGGATCTTGCATGGCTAAGGAGCGGGAGCGAACTTTTTCCAATGCAGCTTCAATTTGAGCTTCCCGAGCCTGATTTTCTGCCTTTTTAAGATCCAGGAATCGGGTGTAGGTCAGGTCAAAAACCTGGGCAAAGCGCTTAAAGATATCTTCTTCCTCGCAAGGAACTTCGGTAATGATGACGAGGTATCCGGTCTTAAAGTAGGCTGCATGTAAGCGTTGCCAGGTGGGACGGGAAATGCCTGAACCCTCCATTTCCTCAAAAATTTGCGCTGCTATGGGAATTTGTAACAACCAATCGTAATGCTTCTGAAGTTGCTGGTCTTCTAGAGTGACTGTACGGTAGCTTTCTCCTTTCACCCAACCTTCATACAGGCTTTCATGTGCGTAGTCTCCAACATTTGGAAGGAAAAAGGGATCAATTAACCCATTGGTTGCGCTCAACCACCATTCATCTTCTTGGCGATTTTTTTCACAGAGGACAAAGCCGCAAGTCCATAAATTATCAACCAGGGTATTCAACTCATTAAACAATAGAGTCGCTACATCTCCAAGTTCCTCTGCTTTTTGCATTCCCATGGTGCGGGATCGGACCCTTTCCAAGGCGGCTTCTATTTTAGCTTCTCTAGCTTGTGCTTCTGCTTTTTGGAGATCAAGGAAACGGGTGTAAGTTTGGTCAAAAACTTTGGTGAAGCGCTGGAA
>JABXHZ010000207.1 GCA_013373335.1 Cyclobacteriaceae bacterium
CCTAAGTTTTTCCCTGTAACAGTTGCGATTTCTTCACTTAGAAAGGATGAGCCGAATGTTATTTTGATGACTAGGGCAGAGGCTGGAAATAGCCTATTGCTGGATCAGGTCGGCTTCAAAAGAGGAACTGCTGAATTAGAAGGATTGGCCACTATGGAATTTTTGGATCAATTAGCTGAATTTTTGGCAGAAAATCCTGAAGTGATTATTCGAATTAGCGGTCATACCGATAATGCAGGTGACCCGGGGTTAAATAAAGCTTTATCCTTGGATCGAGCCAGTGCTGTAAGAGATTATTTGGTGGAAAAGGGGGTTGCCTTCGAACGCCTTCGGATTTCCGGCTGGGGAGGAACTCGGCCTATCGCTTCTAATGCCACCGAAACAGGAAGAAGTAAAAATAGAAGAGTAGAAATTACTGTTGAGAATTAAAAAAAAGAGCCCGATGTATTCGGGCTCTTTTTTTTAAAGGCTATATCCTTCTCGATACGTTCTTTTTACAAATTGATTTGCAGGTTCGAAATTGGTGATTTTCATATTGGGACCATCCCATACCAACTTAATTCCTCGTCCGGGATAATCAAATTGATTTGGATTTCCACCATCTCTTTGAACTCGATAATCATAGCTCCGTATGGCCAGGTTGCCCATTAAGACTGACTCGGTCAAAGGGCCAGCTACGCTAAATGGAGAGCTAAGTCGTTTAAATTCCTCAGAACCATATCCTGCGATACATGCCTCAACCCAATTATTGTAGTGTCCGCGATCTCCACCTGGCACTCGGTATTCAGTTTCAGGAACTTGGATATATTGATTTTTGGAAGTTGGAAGAAGTTTCGGGTCTCTACCGTAAGTGGCGCACATCATTTTTCCTGCAGTTCCTTCTATGATTACACCATTTCCTCCATCTCCCATGATCTCATTAGGCTCAAGTTCCTCAGGCCGCGTAGGCTGGATACCCCCATCCATCCAATGGAATTCTAGTTCTTTTCCACCTGGCATATCAAATCTTAAGGTGATATGAGAAGAAGGGGGACAACTATCCGGAAAATATCCCCTTTCAAATTCCCCGACATAAACTGAACCCACAGAACATTCTGCTGATTTGGGATATCCAAGGCCTAAAACTCTAAATGGAGGCTCCATTATATGGCAAGCCATATCTCCTAATGCTCCAGTTCCATAATCCCACCAGCCTCGCCAATTGAAAGGGACAAGGTTGCCGACATAATCTCGGTAAGGTGCTGTTCCTAGCCATAAATCCCAATCTAAGTCCGCAGGTGGAGTTTGAACTTCAGTTGGCCAAGGAATACCCTGAGGCCAAACGGGACGGTTGGTCCATGAATATACCTTCGTGGCTTCTCCTATTAGGCCCGCATTGTACCATTCAACCATTTTTCGGACTCCATCACCTGAGGAACCCTGATTTCCCATTTGAGATACAACCTTATACTTTTCTGCAGCTTCCGTCAGCATTCTGGCTTCGTAAATATCATGGGATAAGGGCTTTTGAACATAAACATGTTTTCCCATTTTCATTGCCATCATAGCTTGAACTGCATGCATGTGGTCTGGAGTTGATACAGTAACTGCATCAATTTTGTTGGCCTCCTTTTCTAACATGACGCGGTAATCTTTATAGTAAGCTGCTTTTGGATGCTCCTCCCGGCTTCTTTTTGCTCTTGTGTCGTCTACATCGCAAAGAGCCACTATATCCGCTTTTCCACTTCGATAAACACCGCTAACATCACTATATCCCATTCCACCTATACCAATACTAGCTACTCGAAGTTTATCGCTAGGTGCTACATAACCAGGACCGCCCAATACATGCCGAGGGACAATATAAAATCCCGTCAATGCCAAGGCAGTCCCTTTTATGAAACTTCTTCTTGAATTTTCCTGCTTGTTTGAATTTTCTTTCATGGTTTAATTATCTCAATTTTCGAAGTATTTAAACTATTAAAAAACATTTCATAAATCTTTTGAATTTGGGATTAATTACCAAATGAAATGATAGACGGATGGGATTTTTTCTAATTTATTCGACCAGGATTTATATAAGATTCATTTTTAAAGAAATCTCTTATTTAGGACAACATTTGAAAAAAAATAGAGTAAGTTTATGTCCCTTATTTACTTATCTATGAAAAAGCTTAACCTATTTATCGCCCTTATTTTATCCGTATTCGTTTACAGTTGTCAGCCTTCTGGCCCAACTCTAGAAGATCGAGGTATTGTTCCTATTCCGGATAAACTAGCACCTTCTCGTGGCTCATTTGAGCTGAAAAGTAGTTCTGCTATTCAATTGATTGGAGATGAAGCCAGTCTTTCTCCTATTGCCTCATATTTTGCTGATCAGGTAAGAGAGTCTACTGGATTTGATATTCAAACTGGAGAATCTGGGGATATTATTTTCGAATTAACTGGAAACAATCCTTCAGATGAGTCTTATCAACTCGATATTCAAACGGATCAAGTCAAAATTCAAGCGAATTCTCCAGCAGGTATTTTCTATGGAGTACAAACGCTTTTGCAGGCCTTTCCTGCAGAGATATTGGCAAATGAAAGCCAATCTGTCTCTTGGGTAGCTCCCGCAGGTTCTATTTCCGATTCTCCTGAATATGCCTATCGAGGTGCCATGTTGGATGTTGCGAGACATTTTATTGGAATGCAAGATGTCAAGCACTTTATCGACCAAATGGCACATCTGAAGTTAAATTACTTTCATTTGCACCTAACAGACGATCAGGGATGGAGAATTGAAATTAAATCTTGGCCAAGACTTACGGAAATTGGAGGTAGTACTGAAGTTGGAGGTGGAGAAAGTGGTTTTTTCACACAAGAAGATTACAAGGAAATCGTCAAATATGCAGCAGATCGGTTTATTACTATTGTGCCTGAAATCGATATGCCAGGTCATACCAATGCAGCTTTGGCTTCCTATGGTGAATTAAATCCTGGAATTAATTTGCCTGATGGGGATTTGAGTACTGTTAATAAACCTGTTCCTAGTTCTGAGATCGATTTTTCATCCAAGATGATTATCCGTGAACCTGCTGAATTGTACACCGGGACAGAAGTAGGATTCAGTACTTTTGATACGGATTTAGAATTAACCTATCAATTTATTGATGATGTGGTTCGTGAACTTTCGGCTATTACCCCAGGTCCTTACATTCACATCGGTGGAGATGAATCTCACGTTACCCGAAAAGAAGATTATGTTGTCTTTGTTGAAAAAGTTCAGGAAATCCTGCAAAAGCACGGGAAAACGAGTATCGGTTGGGATGAAATCGCTACGGCAAAACTTCTTCCGGGTAATATTGCACAGTTTTGGGCTGATGAAGAAAATGCAGGTCTCGCTGTTGAACAAGGAAATAAAATTTTGATGTCTCCAGCTAAGAAATCATACTTGGATATGCAGTATGATTCTACCAGTAGAATTGGTCTTCATTGGGCTGCCTACATAGAATTGGATTCAGCTTATTTATGGGATCCGGCAAATTACGCATCAGGAATTTCAAAGGGTGATATTTTCGGAATTGAAGCACCGCTTTGGACTGAAACAGTAGAAAACCGAGCGGATATTGAGTATCTCGTATTCCCAAGATTAGCCGCCTTGGCTGAAGTTGCTTGGTCGCCTGCAAGTACCAGAGATTGGTCCAGTTTCCAAAAACGAATTCAGCAACTTGGAAAAAGCTGGGAAAATCAAGGCATCCAGTTTTATCGATCGCCTAAAGTAAGTTGGTAAAAAAACCTCACAGAACCCGGATCTAAAGTCCGGGTTTTGTATTTCCGGTGTCTTTAAAATTGGTTTTTGAAGAAATTGAGGCTATTATGGCAACTTATTTTAGAACTTAAACTTTAGCAAATACCAGTCAATTTATGGGTGAAATTATTATAGCTTTTGCGAATTGGATTTGGGGTACTCCAATGCTTGTTTTGTTGATGGGGGGAGGATTGATCCTGCTTTTTCATTCAGGATTTGTTCCTTTTAGAAAAATCGGACATGCCATTAGTTTACTTCGAGGAAAATACGATGATGATTTAGCACCCGGTCAAATAACTTCCTTTCAAGCACTTTCAGCAGCAATCGCAGCTACGGTTGGTTTAGGAAATATTAGTGGAGTAGCGATTGCAATCAACATGGGAGGTCCAGGAGCCATATTTTGGATGTGGATGTCAGCCTTCGTTGGAATGGCTACAAAGTATTATAGCTGTAGCTTGGCAATTATGTTTCGAGGTACCGATAGTGCAGGAGTGGTGCAGGGTGGCCCAATGTACGTGATCGAAGAAGGGATGGGGAAACGATTTAAGTTTCTATCCATCATTTTCTCTGTTGCCGGAGTTTTAGGGTTATTGGCAATTTTTCAAGCCAATCAATTATCAGCCGTGTTTAGAGCTGTTATGTTGGAACCGGTAGGAATTGAATCCACAGAAACTGTAAGATGGATTATTGGTATTTCCATGATGGTTTTGGTCGCTTTTGTGATTTTGGGGGGAATTAAGCGGATTGCAGCTGTTGCATCTAAACTTGTTCCATTTATGGTGACTTTATATTTCATAACTGTTTTGGTCATCGTAGGAAAAAACTTCACGGAGATTCCAGAAATGATTTGGTTGATTATTTCAGATGCATTTACCGGAAAAGCTGCTGCAGGAGGTGTAGTAGGAGCCGTGATTATTACAGGAGCTAGAAGAGCAGCATTTTCAAATGAAGCAGGTATAGGTACTGCTCCCATGGTTCATGGAGCTTCCAAAAACAGAGAGCCAATTCGAGAAGGGTTGATTGCAATGCTGGGTCCATTTATTGATACGATTGTGGTCTGTACGCTTACCGCGTTGGTGATTATGGTAACTGGTGTTTGGCAATCTACAGAAGCTGATGGAGTTCGCTTAACCTTGAATGCCTTTGAATCAGCTTTGCCAGGCGTAGGAAAGTATCTGTTGATGGCTGCAGTTCTAATATTTGCCTTGTCCACCATGTTTACTTATTCCTATTATGGTCACAAATGCTTCAATTATTTATTTGGAGCCAAAAGAGCGGATTATTACAATTACTTCTATCTAATTACCATTGTTGCAGGAGCTGTAGCTTCCTTGGAAGTTGTCGTTAGTTTAGTAGATGGAATGTATGCTGTTATGGCCATCCCAACCATGATTTCGACCATCTACTTGGCGCCAAGGGTTAAGGCAGCTTATAGGGATTACTTTTATAGGATGGAAACTAAAAAAGAATGAAGGTCTTAATTGCTCCCAATGCTTTCAAAGGAACGCTGTCCGCTGAAACTGCAGCATCAATTCTTTCAGAGTTTATAAGGGAACAATATCCATCTATTTCTATTCATTCGATTCCCATAGGAGATGGGGGGGATGGTACTTGTGAGCTTTTGACGGATTATTTAAATCTTGAAAAAATTGGCAGATGGTCACTTGATGCTTTGGGAAGGCCTGTTTATGCTTATTATGGTTTAGATTCCGGATCTAAAACAATCTATTTGGACGTCTCTTCAGCCAGTGGAATCACCCATTTAAAAGTCGATGAATTAAACCCTAGAGTTGCCTCTACTTTTGGGACAGGCATGCTGATCAAAGACTCCCTCAACTATGATGTGAAGAAAGTTATTTTGGGTTTAGGGGGAAGTGCCAGTGTTGATTTAGGCATGGGGATTTTGCAAGGCCTGGGATTTGAGTTTTTAGACCAAATGGGACGAGCTATTTTACCTTTTTCCGATCAATTATTGAGCAAAACAGTTCATATTCAAAAATCTCCTAAAGTTCCCGATTTAAGCTTTCATCTTCTATGTGATGTAAATAATCTCTTTTTTGGAGAAAAAGGTGCTATTCCGGTTTTTGGGCCTCAAAAGGGGCTTTATGGAGATTTAGCAATAGATTTTGAAAAAGATGCCAAAAGGATAGCTGATTTACTTTACAAGAAGGGAAAAAAGGAATTCTTGGATCAGGCGGGGTTTGGGGCTGCGGGAGGAATTGGCTTGGGGTTAAATGCCTTTTTTTCTACCACTATTAATTTTGGTGCTTCTTTTTTCTTTGAACAGGTTCAAATGGAGAAAGCAGTATCGGATTCGGATTTGATTATCACAGGAGAGGGAAGATTTGATGGACAATCCTTAGGGGGAAAAGGTTGCTTTGAATTACTTCAGTTGGCAAAAAAATATTCTAAACCAGTCACGATTATAACCTCAGGAAATGAAGCAAATGATTATGGTTTTCAAAAGGTGATCCAGTTGCCGGACTTAGATTTTTCAGTATCTAATTTTAAAGAAATTGCGAAAGAACAATTTATTGTAGTAATTAAAGAAAAGCTCCGTTTTTAAACTCGACGGTAATCTCCTTGCCAATCTTTAATTTTCATTTTTATTTCCTTGCTGCTTAATTCTTTCGAAATACTTTCTTCAATTAAAGGCAACAATTCTTCATCGGATGCAAATCGAAGGGCTATGATTTGGCTTCCTGAAAGTTTTGATTCGATTTCTTTAAACGGCTTCCCTGTTAATTCCGCATAGCGAGCTCTCATTTCAGCGAAGATGATCCTATTTTGATTTTTTAAAGCATAAATCCTTGACAAAAAAGGTAAGTTAAGAATCACCAATGCCAAAATAAGAGACTTTATACTTTCTGAAGTTGCTGATGTACTTGAAAAATCAAGATCAATAATGGTCCAGATAAAATAAGTCAGGGTAAGTGGAAATAGGAAAAAATGATGAAAAGGAAAATACCGAGCGTGGTTTTTAAAATTTTGAGCTTTTTTCATAGGATATAAAAAAAGGAGGCGAACCTCCTTATATTGATTAATGATTCTTTTTTCCTTTTGAGAATGTTTTTCTCGCATCCATCGCTGAAAGACCGGCACCCAGACCAATCAAAATGACTACAATCAATAAGAATAGCTGTGCGCCAGAGGCAATTGGGGAACTGAAGATATCAAGCAAGATCATGAGTATGAATTTATATAATTTTCAACGCCCGAAGATAAAACCAAAGGTTGATTTTCACAACTTTTGACTCTTTCCGGACTTTACTTAAAAGTCATCCTCAAAGTCATCTTCCAAATCTTCTTCCTCATCAAAATCTAGAATGTTGTCATCGATAAACTCAGAATCCTCTTCTAGATCGTACTCATCTTCGAAATCGGAATCGAAATCGTCCTCTGCTTCGAAATCGTCCATTTCATCAAAATCATCTTCGAAATCTTCCATAGCTAATTTGGTAAAGGTTGATACGATGCGAATTAAATTAAAATTTCAATTTGCTCAATGCACCGAAAATGAATTTTTTTTCAATGCCTCAATTTTTACTCCTGGTTGCTGACTTTCCCACTTCATTCTGAGTAAATCAGCCCATGTTTCCAAATAATAGATGACATCATCTTTTTTGTTGTGAGAAAGAGAATTTCTTCGCTTGAGAGGCATTTGGGCCAATACTTCGGGAGAGGAAAGCCGCTCCAAATGTCTTAAATCTTCCAAGGTAACCCCATAGGATAGCATTCGCTCAATGATTAAATCAAGTGGATACCCGCTACTTGGACAGAATTCTAAAATCTGGTCATTCCAGTCTCCGGATCGTTCCATTGCATAGCGATGAATTTCTGCTTTGGAAAAAGGAGTTAATTCCTGTGCTAAATTTCCACAATTACAGGCCCCCATGTGTCCCCATTGATAGGATGCTCCATCTTTCAATTTTTTAGCTGTGCGTTCTACGGCGGCAATGAGTTCAGGATGTATCGCTTTCATACTTTTCTCTTTTCTCAAATAACTGAAAAAAAAGAGAATGGTTGAAATAAAAAATGACCCGGATGGGTCAATGGAAGATGCTTTGGATGTACTTTTTAATTAATGGCTTAGAGAGGTAGTCTTTAACGACTTGGTATTTGCTAGCCTTATTAATGTCTCGCTCGTCAACCGAACTGCTTAGAATGTAAATTTCAGCTTCATTTTTTGCCGTATCAAAATTATCGAGGAAATCCCAACCAGTCATTTCAGGCATATTCAGATCTAGAAAGAGGTAATTGGGTCTAATATCATAGATTTCGTTAAGCGCTTTTTTCGCACTTTGATACTTAAAAAATTTGCATGGCTCCTTCACATTTTTGGCAATGAGCTTTTCAGTCACGAATGTGCTGATCGGGTCATCATCTATGAGAACGATTGTTAACATTAAATGCAAATATTCTAGACTGAAATACAATAATTGTTATACAAAAGTACAACTCTTTCCTTTCTCTACAAATAATTTGCCAAATAACTTTTGATTTATATAAGAAGATTTGATTGTTTTTCGTCTTTTTTCGGAAGAACTAGCTGAAAAATTGAAAAGGGTCTTCAGAATATGTAACAAATAAGTAAAATAGGTAACAAATTAATGCAAAGCCTATTGCTTCAATAAGTTCGAATAAAATTTAAGCTTGCTTGCCTTATGTTTTTGGAAAGGATGATAGATCCATTCAAATTTTTGGTTTTAAGAGAAAAATCTACTCTAGGAAAAGATTAATTCCCAGCGTATAGTGCCTCTTGGAGAAATCTCTCCAAAATTTTGTCCGTTGCTTTTAAAACCTTGTTCCCTTTACTCTTTGGACTGTTGACTTCAGTTACACCAGTCAGAGTCATTAAGAATTTATCCTCACCTGAATCAATGAAATCAACAATTACCTGCACTAATTCATAATTGTCAGTTCGAGGACGGGTGTCATACATATAGGGGTTGTACATCCAAGGATCCCAAACTCGGTAACCCCAAAATGGGTAGGGATTGTTAAAATTGTTTATCTCACGCTGCCTAGGATCCTCATTGGAAGTGTACCGAATAACCAATTCTGGTTTTACTCGATCATAAATCAATCCCTCTGCTTCCAAAACTTCCTGAATTCGATCTTGGACTTTTGCATCCAAAAATTGTGTCGAAAACCCTCGCATATTTACTTCCTTATTGACAATCACAAAGCTTTTATACTTTTTGCGAATAGGCAGTTCTGAGTTTTCTTTGAAAACTTCAATACTACTGCAAGCTTGGATTGCAAAAGAAAGGAATGCAATAGCCCAAATAGTTAACACTCTCGAATTCATACCTGAAAATAATTTTTTTTACCTTTTTCCTCAAAGCCTTACCTTTTAAAACATTTTTGTACAGCTTTCGGCTTTATTTTTCTTATGCTTCAAAGCAAATACTATTTTTGAACAAAATTCGCGACATGAATAGACCAGATTTTGATGATATTTTTATGGAATTGGCTGTTAACCTAGCCAAACGATCCCATTGCATCAAAAAACATGTGGGGGCAGTACTTACCAAAGACACTCGCATTATTTCTATTGGCTATAATGGTCCTCCTGCTGGAACTCATAATTGCGATGTGGAATTTCCAGAAACAGGTTGTGCTCGAGATAGTAAAGGAAGTTGTTCTTTGGCTCTTCATGCAGAACAAAATGCCATTCTTTATGCTGTCAAAAACAATACTTCAGTAGAGGGTTCTACGCTGTATGTCACTTTAGCCCCTTGCCTGGCTTGTGCCAGAATTATTTTTTCAATGGGTATTTCTAAGGTGGTTTACCTTTTTTCTTATGCTGAATACAAAGGAATTGGAAGTGATGAAGGCGTGGATTTTTTGAGGAAATTCGGTGTAACAGTAGATAGATATTCCAAAGAGGTAAATGTCCATGATCCTTTGATTTAAAGGAAATTAACCTCAGGCATAAGCTGTATACCAAATTTATCTTTGACTGATTTTTGGATGTTTGATGCTAAATGGGCTATTTCTTTTCCATCTCCTCCTCCATAATTCACCAAAACTAGAGCCTGTTTCTCATGGACCCCAATTGGTCCCTTTTTGAAGCCCTTCCAGCCTGCTTGTTCAATCAACCAACCTGCAGGTACCTTAATCCCTTCATCTTGAGGGTAACCGGGCACCTGTGGATAGGATTTTTTGATTTCTTCAAATAATTGAAAGTCAATGGTAGGATTTTTAAAAAATGAACCTGCATTTCCGATTTTTGTCGGGTCTGGTAATTTGGATTGTCTGATTTTGACTACCGCATCTGAAATGGCTCGAATGCTCATTTCCGATACCTTCATTTCCGCTAAGGTTTCTTTGATCGCTCCGTATTCAGTATGAAAAACAGGTTTTTTTGATAGTTTAAAAGTTACAGAACAAATCACATATTGACCTTTCAACTTGTGCTTAAATACACTTTCTCGGTAACCGAATTGACATTGCTCTGGAGTAAAAATTTCTAGGGAAAGACTGTCCCTATTTAAAGCTTTTAAGCTATGGAAAATGTCTTGAATTTCAACCCCGTACGCACCAATGTTCTGCATAGGAGAAGCCCCAACTGTACCAGGAATTAAGGAAAGGTTTTCCAGCCCAGCCCAGTTTTTATGAATGGCAAATTGAACCCAATCATGCCAAACTTCTCCTGCGCCTACTTCAACTATTACAGAATCTTCATTTTCTTCCAAAACTCGGATTCCTTTCAAATCAATTTTGATGATTAATGCTTCCTGATCCTTTGTGAGAAGGATATTACTACCTCCACCTAAGATTATCGCTGGTATATTTTCTTTCTTCGCAAATGCTAATGCATCCTTTAATTCTTCAATAGATTCAACAGCCGTAAAAAATTTAGCTTTCTTGTCTATGCCGAATGTATTATAAAGTTTTAGAGAAATGTTTTCTTGTATATTCATAGGTTGCTTAGCTGCTTTGCAAAGGAAATAAGTTTTGGATGAAATTGAAATTTTAGGCTGTTCCAAGCTATGAGGGAAATAAACATTAATGGTACCAAAATTAGACCTGGTCAAAAAGTAAATATTGAATTACCCATTGCTAAGCTTCCGAGTCATACCCTCATTGACCTTCCGATTTTTATTCGATCTTCCAAAGAAGAAGGTCCTGTAGTTTTAGTGTCTGGAGGGGTCCATGGTGATGAAATTAATGGCATTGTAACGGCTAGAAGAATATTAGAGGAAATTGATTCAGGGCTTGAATTAATCAAAGGCACTATAATTATTATACCTCTCGTGAATATTTATGGCTTTTTGTCAAATAGTCGCACTTTCCCAGATGGAAGAGATTTAAATAGAAGTTTTCCAGGAAGTAAAAAAGGTTCTTTAGCAGGTCAAATAGCCCATATCCTAAATGAAGAAATAATTCCTCAGATTGATTATGGAATTGACTTTCATACAGGAGGCAGAATGTTAAGCAACCAACCCCAAATCAGGGTTGATTTTAAGGATAGGAAGTCAAAGGAATTAGCAGAAGTTTTCGGCACGTTTTATATCGTCAATTCCAAAGTGATTGATAAGTCTTTCCGAAAAGCAGCACGATCGGCAGGAAAGCATGTTTTGGTTTTTGAAGGAGGCGAATCCATGCGATTGGATGATCAAGCCATAGAAGAAGGAGTCGCCGGTACAAAGCGTGTTTTGCATCATTTTGGGATGATAGAACATGCTTCTGAAAAAAGAGATAGTATCATTTTGAAGGAATCAAGTTGGATTAGAGCCCGTGCTTCAGGGATTTTTAATTCCTCTATTCAACTTGGGGATTATGTCAAAAAGGGGCAGATTTTAGCAAGAATTTCTGATCCATATGGCCAGGTAAAAATTCCCGTGAAATCCCCTTCAAACGGCTATGTTATCGGGATAAACAATCTGCCTGTAATAAATGCGGGCGAAGCATTGATTCATTTGGGAAAAGAAGGCTGATCTCAATATAAGAACATGAAAAAGGCAGCATGAAAATGCTGCCTTTTTGGTTTTATTACTGTCAAAATTTAGGAGAAATATTTCTTTAACTCCTCCAAGCGTTGGGACAATTCTCCCTCGACTTTTCGATAATCCTCTAAATTTTCTAAAGGTGCATGAACGGAAAAATAGTACTTGATTTTGGGTTCTGTTCCAGAAGGTCTGGCTGAAATTTTACTTCCATCAGCTAAATAAAACTGCATTACATTGGAAGGCTCGAAATCCAATACTTCCTTTTTACCTGTATCCACATGGAAAATGGTCTTCTCCTTGACATCTACAATCTTCTCAACGGGGATTCCATTCATGGACTTTGGTGGATTTTGTCTGAAATCCATCATTAGGGCTTGGATTTGTTCAGCTCCATCTTTTCCTTTTTTAGTAATGGAAATCAAGGACTCTTTGTAGAATTCAAACTGCTGGTAGATTTCTGCTAGGACATCAAAGACTGATTTTCCTTGAGTTTTATAATAAGCAACTGCTTCAGCTACCATGGCACAGGCACTGACGCCATCCTTATCTCTCACAAAATCCCCAACTAAATAACCATAGG